>CAYXZN010000029.1:6559-15905 GCA_964469325.1 uncultured Steroidobacteraceae bacterium | reverse complement strand
CCAGCCGCACGCTGTAGCACACCGCCACCGCGTCGTACCAGCCGCAGCGACGGGGCCGGCCGGTCGAGGTGCCGAACTCCACGCCCCGCTCGCGGAGGTGGTCGCCGGCCGCGTCGAGCAGCTCGGTGGGCAGCGGCCCCGTGCCGACCGCGGTGGTGTAGGCCTTGGCCACGCCGATCACGCGGTCGATGGCCACCGCCGGGAGCCCCGCGCCGATGGAGGCGCCACCGGGGATGGGGTTCGAGCTGGTGACGTAGGGATACGCCCCCCAGTCGATGTCTCGCATGGTGCCGAGCTGTCCCTCGAGCAGGACCCGGTCCCCGCCCGCCAGCGCTTCGTCGACCATCTGCCGGCCGTCCACCACGTGGGCGCGGAGGCGCTCGGCCGCCGCCAGGTACGAGTCGCAGATCCGCTCCGGGTCGGTCGCCTCGTCGATGGCGTCGCCGAGCGGATCATCGGCGCCGCCCGCGCCGAAGTAGCCGGTCGCGATCCGCCTCGCCCGTCGCACGGCCGCCTCGAGCAGCTCGCGGAAGCGATCCGCCTCCATCAGGTCGACGACCCGCAGGCCGCGTCGGGCGATCTTGTCGACGTAGGCGGGCCCGATGCCGCGCGACGTGGTGCCGAGCCTGGCCGCCCCGCGCTCGCGCTCCTCGAGCTGGTCGATCAGGACGTGGTACGGCATCACCAGGTGGGCCCGGTCGCTGATGAACAGGTTCTCGCCGCCGATCCCCGCGTGGGCCAGCAGGTCGAGCTCGCCGACCAGCGCCGGCGGGTTGATCACCACCCCGTTGCCGAGCAGGTTGCGGGTCGCCGGATGGAAGATCCCCGACGGGATCAGGTGGAGCTTGAAGTGGCCCTGCGGGTTGACCACCGTGTGGCCGGCGTTGTTGCCGCCGCCGTAGCGGATGACGAGGTCGGCATCGGCGGCGAGGAAGTCGACGACCCGGCCCTTGCCTTCGTCGCCCCACTGGGCGCCGACCACGGCGGTGACGGACATGGGGAAGCGCAGCACCTCGAAGCGGAGGGAATCGGGGTCACATGGTACGCCGTGGGCCGGTTACGGAACGAGCGCCGCCTCCAGGGGCGGCGCTCGCATCGGCGCTCGAGTCCGATCGTCGCGTCAGGTTCGGGCGCGAACCTTGTCGAAGCAGCTGGAGCAGTAGACCGGTCGGTCGTTGCGCGGCAGGAACGGCACCAGCGCCTGCCCGCCGCACTCGGCGCACACCGCGGCATGCATCTCGCGCTGGCCGGTCGAGGCGAGCCCCACGCCGAGGGCGCGGTTCTGCTTGGCGATGGCGCGGCACGAGTGACACCGCTGCGGCTGGTTGACCAGCCCCTTCTCGGCGAAGAACTGCTGCTCCCCCGCCGACCAGATGAAATCGGCGCTGCAGTCTCGACAGCGGAGGGTCTTGTCGACGTACACCCTACCCAGACCTCCTTGCCTCTCCGGCCCTTCCGTGGTGGCTGCTCGGACCAGAGATCGCGTGGCAGGTGCCGGATTGGGCGGACTCGGGCGCAGCAGTCGGACCGGACGTTTCGAGGTCCGACTATACACGCGGCGTTCAAGTGCAAGGTCGGCGAGCGCCTGCTCGGTGGGTCAGTAGGCGGGAACGTCGTCGCGTGCGGTCACCGTGTAGAAGCGGGTGTTCGAGCGGCGGAAGTGGAGGGACACCTCGCCGATCGGGCCGTTGCGGTGCTTCGCCACCTTCGCTTTCACGAGGTCGAGGTCGTCCTCCCCGCTCGGCTCCGACTCGCGGTACAGGAAGATCACGACGTCACTATCCTGCTCAATCGAGCCGCTTTCACGAAGGTCCGACAGCCGCGGCTCCGCGTTGCCGCGCTGCTCGACGTTGCGCGACAGCTGTGAGAGGGCGATCACCGGCACCTTCAGCTCGCGCGCCAGCTGCTTCAGGCCGCGGCTGATCTCGCTCACCTCCTGGACTCGGTTCGGCTCGCGGCTCGGCTGCGCGCCCTGCATCAGCTGCAGGTAGTCGATGATGATCAGGTCCAGCCCGTGCTGCTCCGCCTCCAGCCGTCGTGCCTTGGTCCGCAGCTCGGTGACGGTCATCACCGGCGAGTCGTCGATCCACATCGGGGCGGTGGCCATCTCGTTCATGGCGATCGCGATCCGGCTCCAGTCGGTCTCCTCCATGAACCCGGTCTGGAGCGGTCGTGGGTTGATGCCGGTCTCCGCCGACAGCAGGCGCAGGGCGAGCTGCTCCTTGCTCATCTCGAGCGAGAAGATCGCGACTCGCTTGGCGTCGCGCACCGCAGCGTGCTGGGCGATGTTGAGCGCGAGGCTCGTCTTGCCGACCGAGGGTCGAGCGGCGAGGATCACCAGGTCGGAGGGCTGGAAGCCGCCCAGCAGCGCGTCCAGCCCGGACAGGCCGCTGGGGATGCCCAGGATCTGGCCGCGATGGGCATGCAGGTACTCGAGCCGGTCATAGGCCTGGCCGAGCAGCACCGACAGCGAGTCGAAGCCGCCGATGGTCCGCCGCTGGCTGACCTCGAACAGGATCTGCTCCGCCCGCTCGATGGCGGCCTCGGCATCGCCCTGCTCCTCGTAGCCGACCGCGGCGATCTTTCCGGCGGCGGCGATCAGGTTGCGCAGGACGGCGGTCCGCTCCACGATCCGCCCGTAGTGCTCCACGTGGACGGCGGTCGGGACCTGGTTCATCAGGGTGGCCAGGTACGAGGAGCCGCCGATCCCCTCCAGGCGGTTGCGCCGCGTCAGCTCGTCGGACAGGGTCACGAGGTCGATCGGCTCGCGCTGGCCGTGGAGCGCGAGCATCGCCTCGTAGATGTCGGCGTGCGCCTGCCGGTAGAAGTCCTCCGGACGCAGGAACTCCGCCACCCGCAGGATGGCGTCCTGCTCGATCAAGATCGAGCCGAGGACGCTCTGCTCGGCGTCCGTCGACTGCGGCGCGACCCTGTCGACGCCGTTGCCAGAGGGGCGAATGGCAATGCTCATCGGCGAGACAACCTAAACGCCCGGCTCCGCCGGCGCGCGCGGCATTCGGCGCCTGCCCGTCGCCCGACGGTGGACAAGTCCGCCGAAGTGTGGATTCCGCCCGCTTTTGTGGATAACCGTGTGGGCGCTGATGGCCGCCGGGGCAGCGAGCATGCCCGAACCTTCGTTTCAGCTCGTGACAGCTTGGCTGTCGCGACTGCCGGGACCTCAGCGATCGGGGACGACGCTCACCGTGAGCTGGGCGTCGACGCCGGGCAGGAGGTGCACAGATACCTTGTGGTCGCCGACCGTCTTGATCGGCTCGCGCATGTGGATCTGGTGACGGTCCAGCTCCACGCCCGCCGCGCGGACCAGCTGTGCCACCTCGCGGTTCGTCACCGACCCGAAGAGCCGGTCGCGCTCGCCCGCCTTGACCTTCGCGACCACTGTCAGCTCGTTCAGGCGCGCGGCCAGCGCCTCCGCCTCGGCCCGGAACTGCCGGTCCCGCTCCTCGCGCTGGGAGCGAGTGCGCTCCCACTCGGCCATGGCCGCCCGGTCAGCCACCACGACCGCCCCATGCGGGAGCAGGAAGTTCCGCGCGTAGCCGTCCTTGACCTCCTTCAGCTCGCCCTCGCGGCCGAGCCCCTTCACGTCGCGCTTCAGGATCACCTTCATGCCGCGCTCGCTCCTCTACCCCTGCGGACCTGGCCGGGCCGCAGGCTATCCGTTCTCCGATGCCGATTCCCCGCCCGGCTCCCCGTGGCGGCTCAGCCGCCGCTGCCGCCACCGCCCCAGCAGCCGCTTGACACCCTCGGGGTCGCGGAGCTCGCCGTACCGCTCCAGGAGAACGGGCAGCCGGTCCCGGTACAGGTCGAAGCGGTCACCGAGCAGGTGCCGCAGCCGTGCGAGATCCCGGTCCAGGTCGGCCGTGCCGTTGCGGGCGCGCTCCGCGTGCTCGCGGCGCACCTCGGCCGGGGCATTGTTGATGAACAGGTCGAGCACCAGCAGCAGGACGGTCAGGTCGTCCGCCTGGCCCACGATCGGCAGCACGTCGGGGATGAGGTCGACCGGCGTGACGACGTAGGCCAGCCCGGCGGCCAGCAGCGCCTTGAGGCCGAGCGGGACCCGCGGGTCACGGGTGAGCCCCCAGACGATTCGTGCGTAGGTCGGAAGCTTGATGACGAGCCGCGCCACGCGCACGTAGCGCCAGCGCCCGGACAGGTTCACGCCGGTCTCCGGAGCAGGGGTGGGCACGGATCATAGCAAGCCGCCGGCTCCTGTTTGACATTAGAACAGTTGTTCTGCTAGTGTCTCTCGGACCGTATGAGCCGAGGGAGCCGCCTGTGACCAGGCACGACGCCGAGCGCCGAGAGAAGATCCTCGAGTGCATTGCCCGCACCGTCGAGGAGCGCGGCTTTCCGCCGTCGGTCCGCGAGATTGCCGAGGCGGTCGGCCTCGCCTCCACCTCCGCCGTGCACCACCACCTGATCGCCCTCGAGCGCGACGGCCTGCTCGAGCGCGGATCGCACAGCTCGCGGGCGCTGCGGCTGACGTCGCACGCCTCCGCTGCGCGTCCATCGGCGCCCACCCCGTCCACGCGGGTCACCCCGTTCCGGATGCCGGTCGAGCGCGACGTCCTGCGACTCCCGGTGCTCGGGGAGATCGCCGCCGGCCAGCCCATCGAGGCCTACGAGGACGCATCGGAGTCGCTCGAGGTGCCCCGCTCGATGCCCGCCCACGAGAACGCCTACGTGCTCCGGGTGCGGGGGAAGAGCATGATCGACGCGCTGATCGACGACGGCGACTACGTGATCGTCCAGCCGCAGGCCACCGCCCGGGACGGCGACATCGTGGTCGCGCTGCTCGAGGACAACGGCGTCACGCTGAAGCGCTTCTACCGCGAGCAGGACCGGATCCGGCTCCAGCCCGCCAACGACGAGATGGAGCCGATCTACGCCAGCGACGTCCAGATCCAGGGCAAGGTGGTCGGCGTCATCCGCAAGCTCGGCTGACCCTCGGGCCTTAGGCCCCCTCCCATGGAGGCGCGGTTGAGCTCGTCCGGCCGAACGATCCTCCACGCCGATCTCGACGCCTTCTACGCATCGGTCGAGGTGCTCGACGATCCGTCGCTGGCCGGTCGGCCGGTGATCGTGGGCGGTCGTAGCGACGACCGAGGCGTGGTCTCCGCCGCCTCCTATGAGGCCCGCCGCTTCGGCGTCCACTCCGCCATGCCGCTGCGCACCGCGGTGCGCCTCTGTCCGCAGGGAGTCTTCCTGGCCGGCCGCCCCGAACGGTACCGGGAGCTGTCGGAGCAGGTGATGGGGATCTTCGCCTGGGTCACGCCGCTGGTGGAGCCGATCAGCCTCGACGAGGCGTTCCTCGACGTGACCGCCAGCCGCCAGGTGTTCGGCGACGGCGAGCGCATCGGTCGACGCCTGAAGGAGCGCGTGCGCGGCGAGGTCGGTCTCACCCTGTCCGTGGGAGTGGCGACGAACAAGCTGTGCGCCAAGGTCGCCTCGGACCTGCGTAAGCCCGACGCGCTGGTCATCGTTCCGCCCGGGGAAGAGGCGGGGTTCCTGGCGCCGCTGCCGATCAGCCGGCTGTGGGGGGTCGGGCCCTCCGCGCAGGGTGCGCTGGCCGACTACGGCGTCAGCAGCATCGGCCAGCTGGCGGCCCTCGGCGACGCCACCCTGCGCCGGCGGTTCGGGCGCCACGGGCCGGAGCTCGCGGCGCGAGCGCGGGGCATCGATCCCTCGCCGGTGGTGCCGCTGCACGCACCCAAGTCGGTCGGCCACGAGCACACCTTCAGCCGGGACGTGACCGACGCGGCCAGCCTGGATGCGACGCTGCTGGAGCTCGCCGACTCGGTCGCCAGCCGCCTCCGCCGACACGGCCTGGCGGCGTGCGGCGTGCAGCTCAAGCTCCGCTACGAGGGCTTCGAGACCCTGACCCGACAGGCACCGCTGCCGCACGAGACCGAGCGCAGCGAGCCCATCCACGAGCGAGCGCGCTCACTCCTTGACGCCGTCCTCGAGCCGGGGCGGGGCGTGCGACTGATCGGCGTCACGGCCATCCACCTCACCGATCGGCGGCAGCTGACCCTGTTCGACGACCACGGCCGCGTCGACGGGGGACGCGGGGAGCGGATCGCCCGCTCCGTGGACGCCGTCCGGGAGCGGTTCGGCGAGGGATCCATCACCCGCGGCACGCTGGTCGGCCAGCAGCGGCGGCGGCGCTTCGACTTCGGTGAGCGGCCATCGGCGCCCGGCCACGAAGAGGAGCCGGGCCCTTGACAGATCGAACATCCGTTCGTATGCTCGGCGACCAATAGAACACCTGTTCGGGTGCCCTCGGGCGGGATCGCAGCACAAGGAAGAGGCAGATGGCACTCGTACACGTCACTCCCGGCGCCGTTCACGTTCGCTGGGACCGCCGTTCGAACCGGCCGGCCGCCCTTCGGGTCGGAGGCCGCCGCCTGACGGTGACCGGCCTCGCCGGCCGCCGCGACGAGCTGGCCGCCTACCGCCCCGAGGTGGGGCCCCGCGTGACCTACCTGCTCGACACGGACGTCGGGCGCGCGACCCTGGTCTTCGACGGTTCCCGGCGGCGCTGGTTCGTCGAGTCCCTGGACGAGGCCGCCTGAGCGCGCCAGGACCGCCGACGAACGAATCGGCCAGCCACGACGCGCTGGCCCTGGGGCGGGCTGCCGCGCCGCGGCTCGCCGGTCGCTCCGTACAATCATCCCGGTCGGCACCGAACGGTGAGCAGCGAACGGGAGCAGGGCGACGGACGATCCACGACACGACGAGCAGATCGCAGACCTGACCATCCGCGACTTCACGGCGCGGCTCGCCACCGGCGACCCGGTGCCGGGGGGCGGCAGCGCCGCGGCGGTGGCGGCGGCCGTGGCGGCCGGGCTGGTGGGCATGGTCGCCGAGCTCACACTGGGCCGGGGCGAGTACGCCGCCTTCGAGGCCGCCGCACGCGAGATCCAGGGCGCGGCGAGCAGCCTCCGCAGCCAGCTCCTGGAGCTCGCGCAGGAGGACTCTGAGGCGTACGAAGCGCTGGTGCGCGCCCGCCGCCTGCCGCGCGACAGCGACGAGGACCGCTCCCTCCGCCGCGCGGCGCTGGAGAACGCCACGCGCGAGGCGACCCGGGTGCCGCTGCGCACCGCCCAGTCTGCCGCGCAGCTCCTGTCGCTGGCCGGGCAGGTCGCGCCTATCGGCAACCGCAACGCGATCACCGACGCGGGCGTCGCCGCCGACCTCGCCGCCGCCGCGCTGCGGGGCGCGCTGCTCAACGTGCGGGTCAACCTGCCCGGCCTGCCCGAGCAGGACGAGCTGCGGGTGGAGGCGAAGCGCGAGCTCACCCGGCTCGACGCGGCCGTGACCGAGGACGAGGCGCGGGTCCGCGCCGCCGTCCTGGCCCGCATGGTGGGCTGAGGAGGAGACCGGGTGGCGGCGCAGATCCTCGACGGACGGAGCGTGGCATCGCGCCAGTGGCGCGACCTGTCGGCACGGGTCGACTCCCTGGTGGCGAGCGGCCACCCCACCCCCCGGCTGGCGATCATCCGCTTCGCCGACGGCGGTCCGACCGCCATCTACGCCGACGCCGCCGCGCGGGCCGCCGCCAGCGTCGGGATCGACCCGCTGCTGGTCACGCCGCCGCCGGCGATCGCCCTCGGTGACCTGCTGGCGCGCATAGGGGCGCTGAACCGCGACCCGAGCGTGACCGGCATCGTCCTCGCCCAGCCGCTCCCCGACCATCTGGAGCTGGCGGAGGTGGTGGCCGCCATCGATCCCGAGAAGGATGTCGACGGCGCCAGCCCGCTCAACGCCGGTCGCCTGGCGCGCGGGGAGCCGGCCCTCGTGCCGGCCACCGCGCTGGCGGTGATGGCCATCCTCGAGCACTACCAGGTCCCGATCGCCGGCCGCCGGGCGGTCGT
Source organism: uncultured Steroidobacteraceae bacterium (assembly GCA_964469325.1). GTDB lineage: Bacteria > Chloroflexota > Limnocylindria > QHBO01 > QHBO01 > CAYXZN01. Next base: position 8,010 of record CAYXZN010000029.1, on the reverse strand, counting down.
CGTCGGGCGCAGCCCCGTGGTCGGCCGGCCGGTCGCCAGCCTGCTGCTGGCCGCCGATGCCACGGTTGAGATCTGCCACACCCGCACCCGCAACCTGGCGCGCGAGACGCGGCGGGCCGAGATCCTGGTCGTGGCGGCCGGATCCCCGGGCCTGGTCACCTCGGAGATGGTCAACCGCTCCTGCGTGATCGTGGACGCCGGCATCAACACCACCGAGCGCGGAATCGTGGGCGATGTCGACTTCGAGCGGGTGCGGCAGGTGGTGACCGCGATCACGCCGGTCCCCGGTGGGGTCGGCCCGGTGACGACCATGAGCCTCGTCCGCCAGACGGTCCAGGCGGCGGAGGCGCTGGCCGCGCGGGCGCCTGCCGACGAGGTGCGACGCTACGAGCTGGACCCGGGCCTGGAGGCTACGGAGAGCGGGCGGCCGCGCCCTGGCCAGCGTCCCACACCATCTCGTCGAGCCTGACCTCGCCCTCGACGAACCCAAGCCGCCGCATCAGCTCCAGCGCCTCCTCCCACCGCGCCAGGTCGACGCGGCCGCTGGCCGATCCCTCCTCGTCGGCCCACAGCTCCAGCGTCGCCTCCAGGACGGCCCGGGCGGTGTCCGGATCCTCGCGGATCGCCGGCACCGCCTGCGTGGCGGCGGCCATGCCCGCATCGACGTCGTCGATCACCGCCTGCACGCCCCGCAGCGTGGCCTCGACGAAGGCGCGCACCAGGTCGGGCCGATCGGCGATCAGGGCGTCGCCGACCACGATCCCCGGTCCCGGGAGCGGCGCCACCTCGTCGAGGATCAGCAGCTCCGGCTCCACCCCGGCCGCCTCGAGCCGCAGCGGCTCGTTGTTGCGGAAGCCGGTGATCAGCTCCACGTCGCCGTTCAGCAGCCCCTCCGACTGGTTGAACTGCGGGTACTCCCGTATCTGCACGTCGTCGGGGCCGAGCCCGGCGGCATCGAGCAGGGCGAGCAGGGCGTGCCACGAGGAGCCGAACTGGCCCGGGGTGCCGATGCTCCGACCCTCCAGCCCCACCGGATCCTCGGGCACCTCGCCGGCAGGGCCGATGATGGCCACCGGGAACCGCTCATACAGGGTGGCCGCGTAACGCAGCGTGATGCCCTGGCTGCGGCTGATCATCACGTCCGTCGCGTCGGCCACGCCGAACTGCGCCTGGCCGCTGGCCACCAGGCGGATCACGTCGGGCGACTGGTGGTGCTCGATCTCCACCTCCAGACCCGCATCGGCGTAGTAGCCCTCCTGCTGGGCCAGGTAGAACGGCGCGAACTGCACGTCGGGCCGGAAGCCGAGCAGCAGGGTCACCCGCTCGGTCGGCACCGGGCTGCCGGGGCACGACGCCCAGGGCGGGCACTCGCAGGCGGAGAGCAGCGGAACGGCGACCACCAGCGCCGCGACGAGGGCGGGGAGTCGGAGCATCGGCCTTCCTTTCATCGG
>CAYXZN010000029.1:0-6459 GCA_964469325.1 uncultured Steroidobacteraceae bacterium | reverse complement strand
ACCAACCGTCGTTCGGCCAGGACCACCAGGCCGTACAGGGCCAGGCCCAACAGGGCAAGCGTGGCGAGCGCCACGAACATGAGCGGCGTGTCGAAGAGGCCGCGCTGGGCGATGTTGATCAGCACGCCGAGACCGACGCTCGCCCCGGCCCACTCGGCCACCACTGCGCCGATGACCGACAGCGTGACGCCGACCCGCAGCCCCCCGAAGATGACCGGCAGCGCCGACGGGATCTCCACCCGTCGCGTCACCTGTGCGGGCGAGGCGCCCAGGCTGCGGAGCATCTCGACCAGCTGGCGGTCCGCGGATCGGATGCCGACCATGGTGGCGATGGTGATCGGGAAGAAGACGATCAGCGCGCAGATCACCACCCGCGCCAGCAGGCCGCCGCCGAACCAGATGTCGAGCAGCGGCGCCAGCGCCAGGATCGGCACCGCCTGGGCCGCGACGATGTACGGCGACAGCAGCCGTTCGACAACCAGCGACTTGCCGAGCGCGATCCCGACCGCCATCGCGACGGTCGCGCCGGCGACGAAGCCGAGCAGGATCTCGGACAGGGTGACCGCGGTGTGCTCGACCAGGATGCCGGTCGCGACCGCGCGCAGGGCGCGCTCGAGCACCACCTCGGGGGCGGGCAGGATGAAGTCGGGATAGCCGCCCACCACCGTGACGAGCTTCCACAGCACCAGGAAGGCGCCGCCGCTCACCGCGGCCCCGACGAGTCGGCGGCCGCTCATGGCGCGGACTCCGCTGGTACGTCGTGGCCGAGCGACGAGGTCCCCTCGACCCACGACGCGAGCTCCGGCGGGTGCACCGCCGCCAGCGCGTCCCGGATCTCGGTGTCGATCTCGGCTGCCCGCCGCGATCCGAGCAGCTGCGCCGGTCGCGGCCGGGGCAGATCCACCTCCACCACCCGCACCACGCGCCCCGGGCGGCTGCTCAGCACCGCCACCTCGTCGGCGAGCTGGATCGCCTCGGTGACCGCGTGGGTGACCATCACCACCGTCCGCGGCCGGGCGAGCCAGAGGCGCTGAAGCTCGAGGTTGAACGTCTCGCGGGTCAGCGCGTCGAGCGCGCTGAACGGCTCGTCGAGCAGCAGCACCGGCGGATCGGTGATGAGGGCACGCGCCAGCGCCGCGCGCTGCTGCATGCCGCCGGACATCTCTGCGGGGCGCAGGCGCTCCGCGTCCGCCAGGCCGACCTGGCGCAGCGCGGTGCGCGCGCGCGAAGCCCGCTCGGCCGGCGAGACGCGCCGCAGCTCGAGCGGCAGCCCGACGTTCTCGATCGCGCTGCGCCAGGGGATCAGTCGCGGCTGCTGGAAGGCGAGCGAGACACGGCCGTCACCCGGGACCGGTGGGCGCCCGTCGCCCAGCTCGACGCTGCCGCGCGATGGTGCCAGGAGCCCCGCCGCGACCCGCAGCAGCGTGCTCTTGCCCGAGCCGTTCGGCCCAACCACCACCGTGAACCTTCCGGCGGGGACGTGCAGAGAAAGATCGTCGAGCGCGAGCAGGGAGCCGTCGGGTGAGCCGAACGCGACCTGGAGGTCGCGGACATCGACCGCCAGGGGCTCGGCACGGCGCCCGTCGGCTGATGGGCCGCATCGGGTCGCGGGACTGACGGCGGTCTGCATCGGTGCTCCGGCTGCGGCCATCGCGCACGGGGCACCGCGCGTTCCCTTGTCCCGCCGGCCGCACGGTCACCCGGGACCGCATCGCGGCGTCGCGGAGGAACAGTCGCGGTCGCCTTCTCCCATCCGGACTCTGACCGTCGGCCCTGTCTGCCCGGCACTGCGCCGGGTTCAGGTCGGCCCCGCCGGTCCCCCGCCCCCACTCAGAACGGGGGCGGGCCGACGAGGTTCGCGGGCTGGCTCAGCGGGGAGCCGACCGCCGGTGGGGACTTTCACCCCGCCCCGAAGGCGATGGATGGTTCAGTTGCGGCCGATCGTGCCACGGGCCGCGGGGCCGGTCAACCGTCGCGCGTCCCGTCCGCATCGGCTCCGTCAGCGCGTCGGCCCCGTGCCCAGCGCCAGACGAGGTAGGCGCCCGCTGCCAGCACCACGGCATAGATGACGTACTCCCACGGCTTGAGCGCCGCCTCGATGGCGGGGTAGTTCTCCCCGACCACGAAGCCGGCCACGATCAGCGCCGCATTCCACGGCAGTGAGCCCAGTGTCGAGAAGAGGATGAACGGCCCGAGCCGCATGCGAGCGATGCCCGCCGGGTAGCTGACGAAGGTGCGCACCAGCGGCACCATCCGCCCGAGGAAGACCGCCCACGGGCCGTACCGGTCGAACCACCCGTGCGCCCGGTCCAGGTCGGCGGCGGTGACTCCGACGTAGCGCCCGTAGCGGTCGAGCAGCGGCCGCCCGCCCCAGGCCCCGATGTAGTAGCCGACCAGCGCGCCCACCAGGCTGCCGACGGTGGCGAAGCCGATGGCCAGCGGGATGTTCCACGCCAGCCCGGTCAGCGGCTCGAGAACGTCGGACGTGGCCTGCGACTGGGAGACCTTCCAGCCCGCCATCGGCAGGATCACCTCCGACGGGATGGGCGCCACGATCGTCTCGAGCGCCACGGCGGCGGCGACCCCCAGGTAGCCGACGGCGTCGTACATCGCCAGGACGAACGGGATCACCTCCCGGTCGATGAAATCGAGCAGCGTCAGGCCTCTCGCCGGGGCTGCTCAGCGCTGGCGCGCAGCGCGCCGGACGCCGGCGCGGCACCGGTCGGGGGCGACTCGCCGGCAGGGCGCAGGGGGACCGCGACCGGCCGCTGATCCGCTGCCTGCCCCGGCGCCGACCGGCGCGACCGGATCCGCTCGTCGACGCGCAGGACGTGGACCGCCACGATGATGGTGACCAGGGCGATCCCCGCCATCCAGCCCCCCAGCAGGTCCATCGGGTAGTGGGCGCCCAAGTAGAGGCGCGTCGCGCTGATGGCGCCGACCAGGATCACCGCCACGAGGTAGGCGATCGTCCCCTGCCGCCGGTCCGGGGCGAGGCGGGCGACGCAGAACGCGGCCAGCCCGTACAGGACGGTGGCCCGCAGCGCGTGCCCGGCGGGGAAGTCGGCGATGTCGTCGAGCCCGATGTTGTTGACGTTGAAGAGGGCGGCGACCAGCTGCGCGCCGCTGATCGGCTCGATGCTGGTGAAGTACTTGAGCGCCCACTCGATCGGGAACGCCAGCGTGCCGAAGGCGAGGATCAGGGCCAGGTCGGTGCGCCGCTTCGCGAGCGCCAGCAGGCCCAGCAGCGAGAAGCCGATCGCCACGAACCAGCCTGAGCCGAGGGCGCTGATGGCCAGGATCATCGCCTCGACCAGCGGGGCGTTGGTCCGCACGAATTCGTGGACGACCGGCACCGCGTTCTCCATCAGCCACTCCTCGGGGAGGGTGTAGACGGTGGTTCGCTTCAGCGTCACCAGCCAGAAGAGCGACGGCAGCGCGATCAGCGTCAGCAGGAAGGCGAACGCGGGAGTGGGAACGGCTCCACCAAGCTCCTCGGCGGCGTCCTCGCTGACCACGAGGCGACTGGTCGGGTCCGGGAGCCTGCGCACCTTCGTAGTATAGGTTCCGCCGGCCGTTCAACCGCCGCCGCCAACCGTCCTACCAGGCCTACGGGAGACCCAGCCACGAGCTCCAGCCGCCACTCGCCGCTGCCACTGACGGGGGCCGACCTGACCGTGGAGCAGGTGGTCGCGGTGGCCCGCGGACGACAGCCCGTGGTCCTGGATCCATCCGCGGCGGAGCGGATGCACGCCTCCCGCGCCGTGGTCGAGGGACTCGTCGCCGAAGGCGCGACGGTGTACGGGGTGACCACCGGCTTCGGCGAGCTGGCCAGCGTCCGGATCGAGCCGGAGCAGTCGGCGGAGCTCCAGCGCAACCTGGTGCGCAGCCACGCCGCCGGCGTCGGCGAGCCGCTGCCGACCGATGTCGTGCGGGCCATGCTGCTGCTGCGCGCCAACACGCTGGCCATCGGCGTGTCGGGGGTGCGCGTCGCGGTCGGAGAGCTGCTGTGCGGGATGCTGAACGCCGGCGTGCACCCCGTGATCCCGTCACGAGGCAGCGTCGGCGCGAGCGGCGACCTGGCGCCGCTGGCGCACCTCGCGCTGGTCGTCATCGGCGAGGGAGAGGCGGAGCTTGGCGGCCGAGTGATAGGCGGCGCAGAGGCGCTGGCGGCGGCGGGCCTGGCCCCCATCCGCCTCGAGGCGAAGGAGGGGCTGGCGTTGCTGAACGGGACGCAGCTGATGGCCGGCGCCGGCTGCCTCGCCCTCCACGACGCGCTGCGGCTGGCCGAGGTGGCAGACCTGGTGGGGGCAATGAGCCTCGAGGCGCTGCTGGGCACCTCGGTCGCCTTCGGCGACCTGCTGATCGACGCTCGACCGCACCCCGGGCAGCGGGCCTCCGCGGCAAACCTGCGTCGCCATCTCGCCGACAGCCAGCTGGGCGAGAGCCACCGCGACGACCCGCACCGCATCCAGGACGCCTACTCGATCCGCTGCATGCCGCAGGTGCACGGCGCCGTGCGCGACGCCCTGGACCACCTCTCCCGCACGCTGGTGGTGGAGATCAACGCCGCCACCGACAACCCGCTCATCTTCCCCGGCGACGGCCCCGACGGCGACCGGGTGATCAGCGGCGGCAACTTCCACGGTGAGCCGGTCGCGCTCGCGCTCGACTTCGCCAAGCTGGCGCTGACCGAGCTGGCAGCGATCAGCGAGCGGCGGACCGCCCGGCTGGTGGACCCCCATCTGTCCGGCCTGCCACCCTTCCTGACCCACCGCCCGGGGCTGGAGAGTGGGCTGATGATCGCGCAGTACACCGCCGCCGCGCTGGTGAACGAGCTGAAGGTGCTGGCTCACCCCGCCTCGGCCGACAGCATCCCCACCAGCGCCAACCAGGAGGACCACGTCAGCATGGGGGCCACCTCCGCGCTCCACCTGCTCGAGGCGGTCGACCGGGCCGAGACGGTGCTGGCGATCGAGGCGCTGGTCGCCGCCCAGGCCCTCGACCACCGCGCCCCGCTCCTTCCCGGACGCGGAGCCGCGGCCGCCCACGCGGTCATCCGCCGTGCCGTGGCCCACCTCGAGGCGGACCGGCCGCCGGCGTCCGACATCCGCGCCGTCCTCGGCCTGCTGCGCGACGGCACCCTGGCTGCCATCGCCACTGGAACCTCCGGCGGCTGAGATGGCGCCGATGCAGCTCACCTTCTCACCGATCGACGAGGCCACCTTCGCCGAGATCCCCGCCCCATCAGCGCCCGGCGCCCGATGCCAGACCTGCGACTACTGGGAGCGCCTCGAGGGGAGCCGCGCCGCGCCGCCCGAGGGTGCCACCGACGCCGACGCGCGCAGCTCCCTGAAGCGGGGCCGCCTCCTGTCCGCGGCCGGCGTGGCCGGTCCGTACGGGATGCTCGCCTACGCCGCCGAGCCCGAGGGGGATCGCCGGCCGGTCGGCTACGCGCAGTTCGGGCCGGTCAGCGCCTACCCCCGCGCGCAGGTGATCCGCGAGCGCTACCCGGAGCTGCCGCAGTCGCCGCCGCCGTGGGTGATCACCTGCCTCCAGGTCCCCACCCACGCCGGCGACCCGCCGACCCGCGAGGAGATCGGGCGCGCCCTGCTGGAGGCGACCTGCGACGATCTGGACCGGCGGGGCGTGACCGCGGTCGAGGCGTACCCGGAGCGCGCGGCCGACCCCTGGCTCCCCTCGCCCGGGCCGGCCGCCCTGTACGTGGCGGGCGGCTTCGAGCGGGTCGCCGGGGACGACCGCTACCCGGTCTACCGCCGGGAGCTGACCGGCGAGACGGACGCGGCCGGCTGGGACGAGCTGCTGCGCCGGGCGCAGCCGGGCGACGAGGGGGAGGAGTGGCCGTTCCCGCCGCCCGGCGGACCGAGCGAGGAGGACCTGTTCCGGCTGCCGGAGAAGCCCAGGCGGCCCAACCCGTTCGGGGACGACTGAGCAGCCCATGCTCCGAAGGCGCCGGTAGCCGCGAAGTATCATCGAGCCTATGAGCGCTGCCGGGCCTGCCACCGCTCGACGAACCGTCCGCGCCCCTCGCGGCGTGGACCTCTCCTGCCGCGGCTGGCAGCAGGAGGCGGCGCTCCGGATGCTGATGAACAACCTGGACCCCGACGTGGCCGAGGACCCCGATCGGCTGATCGTCTACGGCGGCACCGGCCGCGCCGCCCGCTCCTGGGAGGCGTTCGACGCCATCGTCGCCGAGCTGCGCCGCCTCGCCGACGACGAGACGCTGCTCGTGCAGTCCGGCAAGCCGGTCGGCGTCTTCCGCACCACCCGCGACGCGCCGCGGGTCCTGATCGCCAACGCCCTGCTCGTGCCGCACTGGGCGACCTGGGAGCAGTTCCGCGAGCTCGAGCGAGCCGGCCTGACGATGTACGGGCAGATGACCGCCGGCTCGTGGATCTACATCGGCAGCCAGGGCATCGTGCAGGGCACCTACGAGAC
>CAYXZN010000028.1:0-16298 GCA_964469325.1 uncultured Steroidobacteraceae bacterium | reverse complement strand
GGCCGGCAAGAAGCTGCGGCGCGCGGGCAGCGAGGCGGCCGACTGGACCTCGGACACCTGGCGGCACGACGTCGAGCCGACCCTGCGAGATCTGTGGAAGCGCCGCACGGCGGCCATGGGCGCCGCCGGTGCGGCCGTCCCGGCCTCGCGCGAGCTGGTCGACGTCGCCAGGGAGCGGCTCGGCCTGAAGCGGCGCGAGCAGCGTCACTGGGGCGCCTTCTTCCTCGGCATGCTGATCGGCGCCGCGGCCGGCGCGATCATCGCCGCTCTCACCGCCCCGAAGGCGGGGCGGGAGATGCGCGGAGAGCTGGCCACGCGTGCCCGCGAGGCGGGCGACTGGGTGCCGCTCTTCCAGCGCGAGGGCGAGGAGATCGCCAACGGCGCGGCGATCCCCGAGTCGAGCGGCGAGGTGCTCTCCGAGGGCGAGCAGAGCTAGGCCCGCGCCCCAGGGGCCTCAGGCCCGCTCGCGACCCGAGCGGAAGCGCTGCCAGATTCCCTCGGTTTCTCCCTCCGACCCCGCGCCCGTCTGCTCCGCCGATTCGCCTCGGGACGCCGTTCGACGTCGAGTGGTGCGCTTGGGCTTGTCGCCCGCTCCGCCGTCCTTGGCGGAGCGTGAGCGCGAGCGGGTCGAGGTTCGCTTCCCCTTGGTGGCTTCGGGCGCGGCCGAGTCCTTGGCCGCCTCCTCGCCTGAGGCCTTCGCCGTCCGATCACCGGCTTCGGCGGTCTTCCGGGTGCGCCGTCGCCGGGGTTTGGCGGGCTGCTCCGGCGCGCCCTCACCCTCGGCGGTCGCGGCGGTCGCCTCTGCCGGCGGCTCCGCCGCGGGCTCCGCGGCCCCGGCCTCGGCACCGGCCTCGGCCGCGCCGTCGCTCGGCGCTTCGCTCCGCCGGGTCCGTCGCCGCCGCTGGGGCTTGGCCGCTGCCTGAGCCTCATCGGCCCCAGTCTGCTGCGCCTCCGGCTCGCCTCGCTGCGCGGCATCGGGGCTCAGGCCCAGCTCGCGCAGCGTCTCCTCGTCCGCCTCGCTGAACTGGTACTCGCGCTCCTCCTCCGCGCCCGGAAGCGCGTCCAGCTCCTCCCAGCCGATCTCCCCCTCGGCGGGCGTCTCCTGGGCAGCGACCGCGCCCTCGCCGGCCTCGGTGGGACGGCGACCGCGACCCCGGCCGCGTCCGCCTCGCCGCCGCCGGCGCCGCTCGCCGTCGGCACGCGGCTGACCGCCGTTGGTCTCGGCCGCGTCTCGGGCCTCGGCACGTCCGCGAGCGGGCGCCCCGGTCTTGATGGCTGCCAGCGCCGCCGCCGCCACCTGCGGCGATGCCTCGCGGAAGCCGAACTCCGGGACGACCTCCTTGGCCGGCATGGGCGGAGCGCTCATCACGCGCGTCTTCTTCTCGGCCTTGTCGCGGCCGATGCTCGCGATCTTCATGATGTCGATGAACTCGTCGGCCACCGCGATCAGGTCGCCGCTCGTGTTCGGCCGGAAGCTGATCACCTCGCAGCGCACTCCCTGGTCCTGGAGGGCGCGGATCGCCGGGGCGAAGTCGCCGTCGCCGGACACCACGACGGCGATGTCCATCCGGTCGGCGAGGCGGAAGAGGTCGACCACCAGCTCGATGTCGAGGTTCGCCTTGACGCGACCGTCGCCGAACTTGCGGATGTCCTTGTGAACGACCTTGTAGCCGTTCTTGCCCAGGAAGTCGATGAACTTGCGCTGGTTCTCGTTCTCGGGATCGAGTCCCGAGTAGGCGTAGGCACGAATGAGATCGCGCCCCTTGGTCGCCGCCTTCAGCAGTGCGACGTAGTCCACGTCGACGTCCTGCCCCCGGGCAGCGTAGTAGAGGTTGGCGACGTCTACGAAGACCGCCACGTTCTTGCTCAACTGATTCTCCTGTCTGTTTCTGATGGGGTCTGCCCGCGTGCGTCCGCGGTGGCCGCGCGGCTCGACCGGGGCATCACCTGCCCCGATGGCGCGCCTAGCCGATCCAGCGGCTGAGGACCGCTCCCCGCTGCGCGAAGCCGGCCGCCTCCCAGAGGCGCGGCTCGACCGACGCGAGCGGGTCGCTCACCTCCACGCGCGAGCATCCCTTGTTCTTGGCCGACCCGACCAGGTGATCGATGATTCCGATCTCCAGCTCGAGGCGGGTGTCGCCGTCCGGACCGGCGTCTCCCGGCGGATCGACTCCGAACTCGTCGATCACGCCCACGAACGCCCCGAGTCGTACCGAGGGCCGGATGGCGAGGACTCCGACACCCACCAGCCTGCGCCCCACCTCGGCCACCACGACCGTGGCGGACGGGAGGTAGAGGAGCTGGCGGAGAAGGTCGGGATCGTCGTGCCCGGCTTCCGGGTCGGCTGCGGATTGCGCGAGCACGCGCATCGCGGCATCGACATCGGTGAGGCGGGCGGTACGGACCTGGTACTCCACGAGAGCCTCGGAGGGAGACCGCCGCGGCGCGCGCGAGCGCAGCGCCGACGACCCGGAGAGTCTACCACGCCGCAGCGGTCCGCGGTCAGAGCGAGGCTCGGGTAGGCAGCCGACAGTCCCCACCCGGGAGCGGCCGACCATCTATCATCCCGGCACTGACGACGCGGGCGGGAGCGGCAATCCCGTTGGAGCACGCCGATCGATGGCAGTAAGACCACAGAAGCCGGTTGACGGGAACCTCGTACGGGAACCCGGAAAGGCTGGGCGCTGGCTCAGCCGTCCAGCTCGTCTCTATCTCGGGCTGGTGGCGATTCTGCTGATCTTGTCGTTCCCGCTCCCAGCGCTGGCCCAGGGCGAAACGATCAGCGGGACCCTGGTCTATCGGGCCGACGGTGAACGCAACCCGATCGAGGGCGTGACCATCACCGTTTTCCAGGGCGACACCGAGATCGGAACGGCCGTTTCTGATGCAGAGGGGCGATGGGAGGTGTCTCTCCCCGGGCCAGGCACCTACCGGGTGAGCCTGGATGTGACGACCCTGCCGGAAGGGGTCACCCTCACCGACCCGACCAGGGCGGAGCTGTCGAATGTCTCCGTGCTCGGCGGCCAGAGAAAGGCGGTCATCTTCCCCCTCGGCGAAGGCACCGGCGGTGGGGTCGCTGCCTACGCCCGCGTGGGCGCGCTGTTCGTCGCCGGTCTCAGGCTGGGGGCCACCATCGCCCTCGCCGCAGTGGGGCTGTCGTTGATCTTCGGCGTCACGCGCCTCGTCAACTTTGCTCACGCGGAGCTGGTCACGCTCGGGGCGGTCCTCGCCTATGTCTTCCACGCGACCGGCAGCGGCCTCGGCTGGCCCTTGGTCCTCGCCGCCATCCCGGCCGTGATCCTGGTCGGCGGGTTCGGATGGCTCCAGGGCAGGTACCTGTGGCAGCCGCTTCGCAAGCAGGGCACCTCCCTTCTCTCTTTGATGGTGGTCTCGATCGGGCTCTCCTTCGCACTGCGGAGCCTCATCCAGCTCACCTTCGGGGGCGTGCCGTTCGCCTACCAGGACTACGCGGGCCAACCAGCCATGCTCATCGTGGGTATCCCGATGGTGCCGAAGCACCTGGTGACAATCGGGGCCACCCTCGTGGTCCTCTTCCTCGTCGCCCAGTTCCTGCAGCGAAGCCGGACGGGCACCGCGATGCGGGCCGTGGCCGACAACCGTGACCTCGCCGAATCGTCGGGCATCGACGTCGACCGCGTGATCCAGATCACCTGGATCTTCGCAGGCCTTCTTGCCGCTCTCGGTGGGATCTTCTTCGGGCTCAACGACTCGGTCTCCTATGACATGGGCTTCAGGATCCTCCTCCTCATGTTTGCGGCCGTGGTGGTCGGTGGGCTGGGAACCGCCTACGGCGTCATGGCGGGCGGGTTCGTGGTCGGCATCGCGGTCGAGATGAGCACCCTCTGGTTCCCCACCGAGGTGAAGGTCGTGACCGGCCTGGTCATCCTGATCATCATGCTGCTGGTGCGTCCGCAGGGCATCTTCGGCACCCGGGAGAGGATCGGCTGATGGACCCGATGCAGATCCTCGCCGCCGGGGTCCTCGCCATGATCGGCCCGGTCACGGCGGGATACGCCCTGAGCGCCATCGGGCTGAACCTCCAGTTCGGATATGCCGGGCTGCTCAACTTCGGTCACGTCGCCTTCATGCTGGTCGGCGCCTACGGCACGGCCATGACCGTCGAGTTCGGCGGGCCCCTCTGGCTCGGAGTCTTCGTCGGGATCACGGTCGCCGTCCTGCTTGGGCTCCTGCTCGGGATTCCCACCCTGCGCCTGCGGGCCGATTACTTCGCCATCACCTCGATCGCAGCGGCCGAGGTGCTTCGCCTCGTGGTGAGGTCGTCGTGGGCCAATCCCTTGACCGGCGGCGTGTTCGGCATTCAGCGCTTCGGCGACGACTTCCACGCGCTCAATCCTTTCCCGGTGTCACAACTGTACGGGTTCGGTCAGTTCGTGCTCACCGGCCGATCCCTCTGGGTCGTCCTGGTGGGCTGGACCCTGGTGGTCCTCTCGATCCTGCTCGTCGCGCGCCTCGTCCGGAGTCCGTGGGGCAGGGTGCTCGAGGCGATTCGCGAGGACGAGGACGCGACCCGTTCGCTGGGGAGGAATGTCTTCGCCTACAAGCTCCAGGCGCTGATGATCGGCGGCGGGATCGCCAGCCTGGCCGGCATCCTCTTCGCCCTCGAGCAGCAGAGCATCCATCCCGATGCCTTCGAGCCTCGGATCACCTTCATCATCTTCGTCATGGTGATCCTCGGTGGGGCCGGGTCGATCTGGGGCGCAGTGCTGGGAGCGGCAGTGTTCAACTTCCTCTTCTTCGCGACCGATTCGCTGATGGCGCGGCTGCAGGCGAACGTCGACTGGATCGGGGCGATCCTCTCACCGGCACAGGCTGGCCTGATCAAGTACGTCCTAGTCGGCGTCGCCCTGATGGTGTTGATCGTGTTCCGGCCGCAGGGGTTGCTCCGGAGCAGAGATGAAGGCCGAACGGATGCGTACTGATATCGGCGTCGCGCCCGAGCCGGGCGTCGCCAAGCCCGATGCCGTGCTCGTCGTCGACGGCCTGCGACGGTCCTTCGGCGGACTCCGGGCGGTGGATATCGACCACCTTGAGATCCAGCGCAACACCATCACCTCCATCATCGGGCCCAACGGCGCCGGGAAGACGACCCTGTTCAACCTGCTGACCGGGTTCGAGTCGCCGGACCAGGGGCACTTCTCGCTGGACGGTGATCGCCTCGTCGGCATCTCGGCCCACCACGTCGCTCAGCGAGGGATGGTCAGGACCTTCCAGCTCACCAAGGTCCTTCCCAGGCTCACCGTGCTCGAGAACATGCTGGTGGCTGCCAAGACCCAGCCGGGCGCGAGGCTCCGCGGCGCCATCCTGGGCGGCTGGCACGACGACGAGCGTCGGAACGAGGAGCAGGCCCGGGAGATCCTGCGGCGCTTCGGGCTCATGGCCATGGAGGACGAGTACGCCGGCCGGCTCTCCGGTGGCCAGCGCAAGCTCCTCGAGATGGCCCGGGCGCTGATGGTGGGCCCGACCGTGATGATGCTCGACGAGCCCACCGCGGGGGTCAACCCCGTGCTCATCCAGTCCCTGCTCGAGCACGTCAAGGGCCTGAAGGCGTCGGGAGTGACCGTCATCTTCGTCGAGCACGACATGGATGTGGTCCACTCCATCTCTGATTGGGTGGTGGCCATGGCCGAGGGTCACGTCATCGCCGAGGGGCCGCCGGGCGTCGTCGCCCGCCACCCGGCGGTGGTCGAGGCGTACCTCGGGAGGATTCGGGAGGACGTGTAATGACCGAGCCGCTGCTGGTCGTCGATGACCTGGTCGCCGGGTATGTCCCCGAGGTCGACATTCTCACGGGAGTCGACCTGACCCTCCACGAGGGAGAGCTGGTCGGAATCATCGGGCCGAACGGTGCCGGGAAGTCGACCCTCATCAAGGCGATCTTCGGCCTTCTCGACGTCCGCCTGGGAAGCGTCCTGCTGCGTGGCGAGGACATCGCCGGGCTGTCGACCCACGAGCTGGTGAGCAGGGGCATGGGCTACGTGCCGCAGCGGGCCAACGTGTTCCCCTCCCTCTCCGTAGAGGACAACCTGCGGATGGGGCTCTACCTGAACCCGGGCGCGTGGGCAGAACGGTTCGAGGTGATCACCGCCATGTTCCCCCTCATCGAGCAACGCCGTCACCAGAAGGCAGGATTCCTCTCGGGCGGCGAGCGTCAGATGGTGGCGTTCGGCCGGGCGCTGATGACGGCGCCGAGCGTGCTGTTGCTCGACGAGCCCTCCGCCGGACTGTCGCCGATCGTCCAGGAGCTGGTGTTCGAGAAGGTCAAGGAGATCGCGGCCAGCGGGGTCTCCGTGGTCATGGTGGAACAGAATGCTCGCCACTGCCTCGGCATCGCCGACCGGGGCTACGTCCTCGATCAGGGGCGCAACGCCTACACGGGCGCCGGGCAGGAGCTGCTCAACGACCCCAAGGTCGTCGACCTCTATCTCGGGACTCTCGGCCGGCGGGTGTCCTCGGCGTGAGACGTCGTTCAGCAGGGGAGAGGGTCCGGCCTCGGCCGGCCCTCCCGGGGAAAACGAGAGAGGGGCCGGGCGGTTGCCGCGGCCCCTCTCGGTCTGGAGACGATTAAGCGCCCGGCAGCTCGCCGGTGACCTGCTCCTCGTCCTCAGGACTGCCTTCGGCGTTGTACTCCTTGATGTCGTACGTGCCGATCCCAGGCTCGCCGTTCTCGGTGAAGTCGAGTGCCCCGGAAGCTCCGTCGTAGTCGATGTCGACGCCGGCCCAGACCATCTCCAGGCAGTCGGCGACCAGCGAGCACTTCTCGCCGTCACGGGTGACGCCGATGATCTCGTCCACGTACACCCCCGGGTCGGCGCTCTGCGCCACCTGGGCCGCCAGGACCAGGGTGACCAGGCAGTCGTACATGTGAGCCGAGAACACCGTCGGGGCGTCGGGCGCGAACTCGCTGAACCGCTCGAGGAAGGTCGGCTCACCGCTGGCCGGAGCCACTGACGGGTAGGTGCCGCGCAGGCCCTCGAGCAGGGACGCGTCGCCGCCGACTGTCTCCACCGTCACGTTGTCGATGAATCCATCGGCCACGTAGATCTGGCCGTCGAATCCGGCGCTCTCCAGGTCGAGACGGATCTGGCCACCCTCGGCGTAGGTGATCATCGCCATCGCCTCGGCGCCCGAGGCCACGATGTCCTGCGCGAGGTCGCTGAACGACGTCTGGGTCGGGTCGTAGCCCTCAGCCATCACGACGCTCGCTCCAGCCTCCTCGAGGCTATCCACCACGGCCTGCCCGAAGCCCTCGCCGTACTCGGTGCTCTGCCAGGCCACCGCAACATCGGTGTACCCGTCCTGGACGATGAGGTTGCCCAGAAGGGGGCCCTGGATGTCGTCCGAGGGCGCGGTGCGGACGTGGTTCGGGTTGAACTCTTCGGTGCTGAAGATCGCCCCGGTGGTGGTACCCGTGCACAGGAGCATGCCGGCAGTGTTGACCTTGTCCCACACCGCGTTGGTCACACCGGTGGCGGCCGGACCGATGATCGCATCGTGCTCACCGGTCAGGTACTGGTCGATGTTCTGTGAGGCGATCGTCGGGTCGGTCCCCGAGTCAGTGAAATCGAGCGAGACCAGGTCAGGCGAGACCGCGTTGATCTCCTCGGCGCCCATCCGGAGCGGCTCCTCCAGGGCGGCGATGATGCCCGACAGGAGTCCGGTCTGGGGCAGGATCACCCCGATCCGCATCGGAATCGGCTCCAGGTCCATCGGGGGTGGGCTGCCGTCGCCCGTGGGACTGGCACCCGGCTGCGTGGGACTGCCTTCCTCGCCGGGCGTAGTGGTGCATGCGGCGAGAATGATCGCCACCACGCCGAGCAATGCGATCCACGACCTCCCCCCCTTGCCGGAGTCGCGTCTCAACGTTCTCATCTGCTCCTCCATCATTCTGGTAGCCGCTTCACCGCTGAGCACGTCTGCACGTGCACCGACCGGTGACAGTAGAGAGCGGCCGACCTCCGGTGCGGCGGCTGCGATGAACGATGGTACATGATAGGGTTGCTCGGCTAGCCTGCGCCGCAGTCGGCCTGTCGACATCCTTTACCCTCCGCCTCGACCAAAGGATCAACAGGCGGAAGAGCGTCCTCGTGATGGATCCCGAGCCGGAGTCCCCGCCCCCGCCGCGACGCCCATCCGACTACCGTCCCGACCTGCGCCCGATGCTGGTCCTGCTGGGACTGCTGTTCCTGGTCGTGGTCGGCTGGATCCTTCTCTCGCCGCTCATCCTGCCGTAGCCGGCTTCGGCCGCCGCGTTCATCTACTCCGGAGATACACCGACGGCCCGCGACCACGCCTGCCATCGGGATATTCGCCGGGCGGATGCCGGCACGACCGAGAGGCCCCGGGACCGCGCTTGTATTCGCGGGACGAATGGGCGAAACGGACCGAGCGGGGGCCGAGCGCGCAGGAAGGGGCGCTCAGTAGGTCGGCCGGCGCCAGGCCCGGCGGGCCGCTCATCTGTCATGGAGATACACCGACGGCCCTCGACCGCGTCTGCCGTCCCGATATACGCGGCGTGGATGCCGCTACGACCGAGAGCCCCGAGAACCGCGCTTGTATTCGCGTGACGGATGCCGGCGGCCGGGGTCCCGCTCAGTAGGTCGGCCGGCGCGTCCCGAAGCCGATGCCGGCGCCGTACAGCACCAGCGCGATCCCCGCGGCGGCCAGGGCCAGGCCGGGCGATCGGTCCGGCATCGGTATGTAGCCCACCGACCACAGCTGCCAGCCGCGGTAGGCGAGGGCGGCGGCGGCCACCAGGCCCAGCAGCAGGTAGGCCCACGGCCGGTCGAGCACGAACCCCCACCGCCCGCGCATGTAGCCGATGTCGAGCAGCACCAGCGCGGCGATGGCCGTGCCGTAGATGACGATCCCGGGTCCCTCGAGGCCGATGCCGGTGCTGGCCGGGATCTCGATCCCGTTGACCGACTCCCCGCCGGCCCGCCACCACGGCAGGAAGCCGGACACGATCATCAGCAGGCTGCCGAGCAGGATGAGGAGCCGATACCGCCTCGGCGAGCCGTTGGCCACGGCTCAGCCCTCGGTTGGCCCCGCGCCGTAGACGGATGGCCGGAGGACGCCGATGTAGGGCAGGTTCCGGTACCGCTCGTCGAAGTCCAGCCCGTAGCCGACCACGAAGCGGTCCGGGATGGTGAAGCCGCGGTAGTCGATCGGGATCTCCACCAGCCGTCGCGCCGGCTTGTCCAGCAGGCAGCAGATGCCGACCGACGCCGGTGCGCGGTCCTCGAGGTAGCGGAGCAGGTAGTTCAGCGTCAGTCCGGTGTCGATGATGTCCTCCACCACCAGGACGTGGCGTCCCTCGATCGGCCGCGACAGGTCCTTCAGGATCCGCACCTGTCCGGTCGACTCGGTGGCGGCCCCGTAGCTCGACAGCTCCATGACGTCGATGCTGAGCGGGATCTCCAGCGCCCGCACCAGGTCGGCGAGGAAGATGAACGAGCCCTTCAGCACGCTCACCAGCACCGGGTCGCGGTCCGCGTAGTCGGCCGCGATCTGCGCCCCCAGCTCGCCCACCCGCGCGCGGATCTGGCCCTCACCGAGCAGCACCTCCTCCACGTCATCGTGGATCGTCGCCGGACGCACTTGGCTCATGCCCGCTCAGCCACCTCGGCCACCTCGGCGGCCGCCGTCTCGGGCCGCCGCGCCCGGCGGCGGCGGCGGCGCGCGCTGGCCGTGAGGATCGGCGCCTCCGGGGAGGGGATCGGCTCGGCGGGTGCCGCAGGCTCCGGAGCTTCGGCCTCCGGCGCCTCGGGCCCCGCCCCGTTCAGGAATGTCCGCCCGTACTTCAGCATCAACGCCTGGAAGTCGCGCCCGTAGAAGAGCTTGACCCGCACCTCCGGGTAGAGCTGCCGCAGCCAGCGCAGCTTGCGGTTCTTCTTGCGCACCAGCGTCTGCTTGAGCGTGGTCAGCTCGAGGTAGAGGTCGATCTGGGGAAGGTAGAAGTCGGGGGCGAAGGACTCGATCACCTTTCCCTCGGCGTTCCAGGCGATCGGGAAGACGTCCGGCTCGTACCGCCACTCGATCCGGTAGTAGTCGAGGATCCGCGCCAGCTCGGCCTCGCTCTCGTGGGCGAATCGCGGGGAGGGAGCCTCCGTCAGGGTTTCGCCCTCCGGGCTCGGAGCGCAGGATGCGAGGCTTCGGTCGCCACGCCGCGAGTATACGGGACCGGACTTATCCACATCCGGGCGATTCGCGGAGATGGTGGTGGATAACCGGGTTGCCCGGCGCCCATCTCCGCGCTACGGTGGGGGTCCTGCTTCCACCAGCGTCCGAGTACGGTAACCTCGGGCCGGCGGGGCCGATGCGAGAGCCGGCCGCGACACCGCCGACCCGAAGGGAAAACTGAAAGGCGCAGGGGGAGCATTTTCGTGCCCCGCCAGCCCCGCACCGACCCCCACCACGACCCCGCGGCGGAGAGCCGGGCGGCCCTGGAGTCGCTCCTCCGCGAGCCCGCCTGTGCCGGCCTGCGGCGACGCCTCGACCCGGCCACCCTCGAGCGGCTGGGGCGCTACGTGGCGCTGCTGCTGGGCGCCAACCAGCGGCTGAACCTGACCCGGATCACCGATCCCGCGGAGGCGGCTCGGCTGCACCTGCTCGACTCGCTGGCGGCCCTGCCGCTGGTCGACGAGCTGGCCCCGGTCAACGCGCTCGACCTGGGCTCGGGCGGCGGCCTGCCGGCCATCCCGCTGGCCCTTGCCCGCCCCGAGACGCGCTGGACGCTGGTCGAGTCGGTCGGAAAGAAGGCGGCCGCCCTGTCCGAGATGGTCGGCGAGCTGGACCTGGGGACGGTCAGCGTCGAGGCGCAGCGGGCCGAGACGCTGGGGCAAGACGCCGAGCACCGCGAGCGGTACCAGCTCGTCACCGCCCGCGCCTGCGCGCCGCTGCCGGTGCTGTTCGAGCTGGCGCTGCCCCTGCTGGTCACCGGCGGCGGCCTGCTGGCGTGGAAGGGACCACTGGCCGACGACGACGAGGAGGTGCGGCGAGGCGGCGCGGCGGCCGGGCAGCTGGGGGGCGGTCGGCTGCGGATCCTGGCGACCGGCATTCCGGCCCTCGGCGGCCATACCATCGTGGCCGTTTCCAAGCTCCGGCCGACGCCTCGTCGCTTCCCCCGCCGGCCCGGAGAGCCGTCGCGCCGCCCGCTGGGCTAGGCTCCCTATACTCCACCCTCCATGCGCCTCGCCGTCCTCTCCGACGTCCACAGCAACCTGGCCGCCCTGGAGGCGGTCCGCGACGACATGCCCGAGGTCGACGAGGTGTGGGTGCTTGGAGACGTGGTCGGCTACGGGCCGCAGCCCAACGAGGTGATCCGACTCCTCCAGCAGATGGGCGCCCGGACGGTGCTCGGCAACCACGATGGAGCAGCGATCGGGGCGGTCGACGCGCGCGACTTCAACCCCGACGCCGCCGAGGCGATTGCCTGGACGGCAGGCGTGATCGATCCCAACGCACGGGCCTACCTGTCCGCCCTGCCGGAGGTGCGCTGCGAGGGCGACCTGACCGCGGTGCACGGGTCGCCGCGGGACCCGATCTGGGAGTACATCGTCAGCCCCCAGGTGGCCGCGTCGAACCTGTACGCCTTCCAGTCCCGCCACTGCCTGTTCGGCCACACCCACCTGCCGGTCATCTTCCGGGTCGACGACGGACGGATGGAGGTGGTGCCGGCGACGCCTGACTCGCCGGTCCCGATCGACGCGGGCCGGACCCTGATCAACCCCGGCAGCGTGGGCCAGCCGCGCGACGGCAACCCCCAGGCCGCGTACCTGCTGCTGGAGACCGAGCGGCAGCTGGCCGAGTTCCGGCGGGTCGCCTACGACATCGGCCGCACGCAGCGCCTGATGCGCGAGGTCGGCCTCCCCCCGCGCCTGGCCGAGCGCCTCTCGTACGGCCGATGAGACCCCTGCGCCGATGGAGGCTGCGCCGATGAGCCGGGCTCCGGTGTTGGCGGCCGCCGTGCTGCTGAGCGCCGCCGTCGCCGGCTGCGCGCTGATCGGCGGGTCCTCCCCGACACCCAGCGGCCCGCCCGCGCTCGGCTTCGAGCGGCTCCCCAACGTGCAGGTGGAGATCACCGAGGAGACGATCGTGGCGGCCATCGGCGCAGACCAGGTGGAGGCCCTGTTCGGCACCGTCCCACCCCAGGTCGATCCCGCCCGGCAGGCGGTGATCTGCGTCGGCCTCGGGATGCGGCCGACCGGGGGCTACGGGATCATCCTCCAGTCCGCCTCGCTGGTCGACGGCGAGCTGCGGATCCGCGGACGAGAGACGCTGCCGCGGCCGGGGGCGCCGGTGACGCAGGCCATCACCTACCCCTTCGACTGCGGCACGGTCCGGCGCGACGCGTTGCCGACCGGGGAGCTGCCGGTGCGCGCCGACGACACGAAGAGCGACGAGTTCATCACCGAAGCGGTGATCGAGGTCCCGCCGCCCGACGAGTCGCCGTAGGATTACCCCCGATGATCTTCGGTCGTCGCTCCGATCGACGTCCGCACCCGTTCAGCTTCGAGCGGGTCCTGCTGCCGCTTGGGGGGACCGAGGTCGACCAGACTGCCCTCCAGCTGGTCGCGCTCCTGCTGGCCGGCAGCTCCGGCGAGGTCGCCCTGCTCCACGTGATCGAGGTCCCCTTCGAGCGGCAGCTCGACGTCGAGGACGAGGAGGCGATCGGGCGGGCCGAGCAGCTGATGGACCAGGCGGAGCAGTTCCTCCAGGAACGTTCGGTGCCGGTGCGCCGCGCGGTGGTGCAGGCGCGCACCGCCGGGGCGGCCATCGTCGACGACGCCGTCGAGTCCGGCGCCGACCTGATCGTGATGGGACTACGCTATAAGCGACGGTTCGGTGGCGCCTGGGATGCCGGGCGCACGGTGCCGTACGTGATGCGCAACTCGACCGCGCCGGTATGGTGCCTGCGAGGTGAGACGCAGGAGCTGGCACACACGACATGAGAGTCATCATCAT
Organism: uncultured Steroidobacteraceae bacterium; assembly: GCA_964469325.1. GTDB lineage: Bacteria > Chloroflexota > Limnocylindria > QHBO01 > QHBO01 > CAYXZN01. The sequence goes on along the minus strand of CAYXZN010000028.1, from coordinate 3,293 downwards.
CGGCTGCGGACGGGTCGGCGCCGAGACGGCGGCCAAGCTCGACCAGCAGGGCGAGCACGTGACCGTGGTCGATACCAACCCGCGCGCCTTCAACCGCCTCCCGTCGAGCTTCGGGGGCGCGACCGTGCGCGGCAGCGGGACGGACGAGGACGTGCTGCGCACCGCCGGGGCGGAGCAGTGCGACGTGCTGATGGCGCTCACGGAGGGCGACAACCGCAACGCCATGTCGACCCAGCTCGGCAAGCACGTATTCGGCGTCCCGCGGGTGATCGCCAAGATCAACGACCCGCTGCGTGCCGAGGCGTACCGCACCCTGGGCCTGGAGACCATGTGCCGGACCGTGATCCTGTCCGACGCGCTGGTCACCGCCACCACCCAGGGAGCCGAGGCGACCGGCGGGGCGGTGCAGCCGCCGACCGCCGAGCCTCTGCGCGGCGCGCCGCAGCCGGGCACGCTGGCCGACAGCGAGGCCCGCGAGGCGATCGCGGCCGGCGACGGCGAGGCGGACTGACCCATGTACGTGGTGGTGATCGGCGGCGGCAACGTCGGCTACTACCTCACCAAGGAGCTCCTCGCCGCCGGCCACGAGGTGGTGGTGATCGAGAAGGACGTCGCGCGCGCGCGCCAGATCGCCGACGAGCTGGGCAGCATCGTGGTGCCGAGCGACGGCTGCGAGGGGCGCTTCCAGGCGGAGGCGGGCATGGCGCGGGCGGACGTGATGGCGGCGGTGACCGGGGACGACGAGGACAACCTGGTCGCCTGCCAGGTGGCCAAGATGCGGTTCAACGTGCCGCGGGCGATCGCGCGGGTCAACAACCCCAAGAACGAGCCGCTCTTCCGGCAGCTGGCCATCGACGAGACGGTCAGCCCGACCCGCTCCATCCTGGCCGTGATCGAGCACGAGATCCCGATCCACGACCTGCTCCACCTGGCCGAGCTGGAGGGCGGCGAGCTCCAGATCGTGGAGGCCCAGCTCGACGCCTCGTCGCCGGTGATCGGCCGCGAGCTGCGCGACCTGGTGCTGCCCGAGGGGAGCAGCGTGGCGGTGGTGGTGCGTGACGACCGGCCGCAGCCGCCGCGACCGGAGACCCGGCTGCGCGCCGGCGACCGGCTGCTGGCGGTCACGTCGGCCGACCACGAGGCCGAGCTGCGTAGCCTGCTGATCGGCGAGTGAGCCGCGCCGCCGGCGCGAAGCGGTCGACCGCGCCCGGCTCGATCATCCCGCCGGACCCGGGCCGCGTCCTGCGCGTGTCGCTGGTCGCCTGGGGGCTGGGCGAGATCGCGCTGGGCAACCGCCGCACGGGCCTCGCCTGGCTGGTCGCCGAGGGCGTCGCGCTGCTGCTGGTGATCGTCACCAGCCTGTCCCTCGCCGACGGCACCGCCTATCTCGTGCCGTTCCTACTGGGGAGCGGCTTCGTGGTCGCCTGGGGGCTGCAGGCGGTGCTCGCCTACCGCCGCGCGCTGCGCAGCCCGGCCGCCGCACCGGGCGGCGATCCGGGGCCCTCTGCCGGGAACATCGCCTGGCTCGGCGTCCCGCTGCTGGCGTGGGGCACCCTCTTCTGGCTGCTGGCCGCGCACGCCGCCACGCCGGCGGCCGTCACCGACACCTTTCTGCGCGACTGGCCGGCGATCGCGGAGCAGCCCGAGCGGGCCGAGCCGATCGCCAGCCGGCCGGATGCGCTGGCCGCTGCTGCTGCTGCCGCGCTGGAGCGCCTGCGCGAACGGTGCGCCGATGCGGCGGAGCGGGCCGCCTGCCCGAACGAGAGCGGCCTCTTCCGCGACGTGCGCGTGCGCCTGCTGGCAGGCGCCGGTTCGGTGACGAGCGCGGCGATCGAGCTGGTCCGCTACGAGCGACACCCGAGCCAGCTGCTCGGCTTGAGCCTCGGCACCGAGCTGGTGCCGGTCACCGAGGAGCGGCTGCTCACCCTGCGCCTCGCCACCCGACCCGACCCGGGGCCGCTGGGGATCGACGTCGGCGCGCGTCGGTGGTGGATCGTCGGCGCGGACAGCTGATCCGCGGACCTCTCGATTCACCACTGGCAGTGGTACAAGGCAGCGTACGCGGCGCGTCCCGCTCAGTTTCACCACTGGGGGTGCTGAAACTGCGCGTAGTGGGCGCTTCCCGCTCAGGTTCACCACTGGCAGTCATAACGCTGGCAGGCGCAACCAATCTGGCTGGGCGTCCGAGCGATTGAACCCGGATGCAGTTCTGGCAGGACACTTGACACTGATATTGTCAGGGTCTATCGTCGCCGCGAGCGCCGGTTGGCGCGAGAGACAAGAGCTTTTACCAGCGTGCAGGAGGTTCGGCAAGCGATGGCGAACATCACGCGCTTCGACCCGTTCGGCGAGATGCTGACGCTGCGGCAGGCGGTCGACCGCCTGTTCGAGGACTCGATCGTCAGCCCACGCAGCATGCGCGGGGTGGCGGAGGGAGTCGTGCCCGCGCTCGACGTGTACGAGACGCCGGAGCACCTTGTCGTCAGCGTCGCCCTGCCGGGCGTCAGCCCGGACGACGTCGAGATCACGATGACCGGGCAGACGCTGATCATCCGCGGCCAGCTGCGCGAGGCCGAGTCGGTCAAGCCGGAGCAGTACCTCTATCGCGAGCGACGCCACGGCGCCTTCAGCCGTCAGCTGGAGCTTCCGATCCGCGTCGCCAGCGAGCGGGCGGAGGCGACGTTCGACAGCGGGCTGCTGCGACTCAGCATCCCCAAGGCGGAGGAGACCAGGGCACGGCAGATCCGGATCAAGGCCGGCGAGCAGGGCTCGGAGCGCGGCCATGGATCGGAGACCGGGTGACCGGAAACCCGACCAGGTCGACCGGCAGCACCGGACGCGGCGCCCGGCCCACTTCATGCGGGGTCGAGAGGCGGTGAGCCCGCGAGACCATCTCCGGCCCCGCTACTTCATCAGCATCGCCGCCGAGCTGGCGAGCGTGCATCCGCGGACGCTGCGGATCTACGAGGAAGAAGGCCTCATCTGTCCGCATCGGCGCAACAACCTCCGACTCTACTCGGAGGCCGATATCGAGAGGGTGCGGATCATCCGCTTCCTCACCCGTCGCCAGGGGGTCAACCTGGCGGGCGTCAAGGTCATCCTTCAGCTCGAGGCGCTCGGGAAGATTCGCGTCTACGACCTGTTCGATGCGGAGGACGTCCGGCGGTTCGTGGAGAGCCTCGACGAGCCGGCCACAGACGAAGAGACCAACCAGAGACAGGTGCGGGCGCGCAGCCGATGACGGGCCCCAGCCGCGAGCCGAGGAGCAGCTAACCAGTGGAATCCGAGATCCG
>CAYXZN010000027.1:0-16440 GCA_964469325.1 uncultured Steroidobacteraceae bacterium | reverse complement strand
GAACGGGCTGTTCGAGCCGATCTGGAATCGGCGCTACATCGACAGCGTCCAGATCACGGTGGCCGAGACGGTCGGCGTCGAGGGGCGGGGCGAGTTCTACGAGCAGACCGGCGCGCTGCGCGACATCGTCCAGAACCACGCCCTCCAGCTGCTGTCGATGTTCGGCATGGAGCCGCCGGTCGAGTTCAGCGCGACCGACCTGCGCAACGAGAAGGTCAAGGTGCTCCGAGCCGTGCGGCCGCTCGAGCCCGAGGAGGTCGCCAGCCACGTCATCCGCGGCCAGTACGTCACCGGCTGGGTCGAGGGGCACAAGGTCTCCAGCTACCGCGACGAGCCGGAGGTCGATGCGCAGTCGGAGTCCGAGACGTTCGTGGCGCTGCGCCTGGGGATCGACTCCTGGCGCTGGGCCGGGGTCCCCTTCTACATCCGCACCGGCAAGGCCCTGGCGGGGCGCGTGACCGAGATCGCGGTCCAGTTCAAGCGGGCGCCGCTGGCCCTCTTCGCGCGCGCCGGGACCAACGAGATCGATCCCAACATCCTCGCCATCCGGGTTCAGCCCGACGAGGGGATCCTGGTCCGCTTCGGCGCCAAGGTCCCCGGACCGGGGGTGAAGATCCGTAACGTGAACATGGACTTCCGCTACGGGTCGAGCTTCGCGGTCGACTCGCCCGACGCCTACGAGACCCTGCTGCTGGATGCGATGATCGGCGACGCCGCCCTCTTCACCCGTGGCGACGAGGTCGAGCGGGCGTGGGAGATCCTCCAGCCGATCCTGGGCGCCTGGCGGGAGGGGATCGGCGGGCCGCTGCACTTCTACGCTGCCGGGACCTGGGGCCCGCCGGCCGCGGACGAGCTGCTCGAACGGGAGGGACGCGAGTGGCGCCGCCCGTGAACCCCGACTCCCCGACCGCCCAGCCGCTGGACGAGGAGGCCGGGCACGAGCAGGCGGTCCACCGCCACCTGATGCGCTTCGGCGAGGCGGAGACGCTGGCGGTCCCGGTCTGGGAGGAGCGCGGGACCAGCGTCGGAGCCATCAACCAGCACCTCCTCCGGCTGTGGGACGTCCCGTTCGGCGGCGGGGAAGGGGAGGACGTGGTGACCCAGAAGGGGCTGACCCACGCCCGCGCGTCGGTTCTCAACCTGATCGTGGTGCTGAAGGAATCCGCGGCGGCCGACCGGGTGGTGGCGACGCTGCTGGGCCTGGGAGAGCGGCACCCGTCGCGGGCCATCATCCTGGTGGCGGACCCGGGCGGTTCGGGGGAGCCGCTGGACGCGCGGATCAGCACCCACTGCCACGGCAACGCTGAGGGCCGGGTCTGCTACGAGGAGGTGGTGCTGACCGTGCGCGGCGACAGCGCGCGCCATCTCGACGGCATCGTGGCGCCGCTGCTGATCCACGACCTCCCCACCCACATCTGGTGGCCCGGCGACCCGCCGTTCGAAGACCCGGTCTTCGACCAGCTGGTCGAGATGTCGGACCGCGTGCTGGTGGACAGCTCCGACTTCAGCAACCTGCTGGGCGGGCTGCGACGGGTGGCCAGCATCCGCCGCCACAGCGGCGTCGGGGACCTCTCCTGGGAACGGCTGGCGTGGTGGCAGGAGTTGACCGCCCAGTTCTTCGACGCGCCCCGCTTCCGGCGCTACCTGCCCAACCTGTCGGGCCTGGAGGTCCGCTACGCGGTCGCGCCGCCCGGCCGGCGCAGCCGGCGCCGGGAGGAGGAGGTGAGCCCGGGGGTCAACTCGCCGCTGGCGCAGGCCATCCTCTACGCGGGCTGGATCGGCTCCCGCCTCAGCTGGCGCCGATGGCGAACTACCGAGCCCCTGGCGGACGGGCGGCTGCGCCTCCAGCTGGAGGGTCGCTACGAGATGGTCGACCTGCGGCTCGAGCCCGAGGCGAGCGAGGAGCTGTCCCCCGGCGAGCTGCTGGCGGTGCGCCTCCGCTCGCGAGGTGAAACCGGGGCCGCCGAGTTCATCATCGACCGCCACGGCGACGAGGCGACGGTCGCCACCAACGCGGACGGCATGACCGCCCTGCTGCGCCGGGTTCGGATGGAGCCCCGTCCCGAGGCCGAGCTGCTCAGCCAGCAGCTGGTCCTCGAGCAGCGCGACGTGCTGTACGAGACGGCGCTGCGCAACGCTGCCATCCTGCTCTCGTCGGCACGAGAGCCGGACCGATCCAGCAGGGAGAAGGCATCGTGAGCCTTGAGGTGGTCCCCACCCCCGACGAGGTGGCCGCCGCCACCGCCGACCGCTTCGTCGCCGCCGCGCGCACGGCGATCGTCGATCGCGGCGTCTTCCGCGTCGCGCTCTCGGGCGGCAGCGTCCCGCGCCGCGTCTACCCGCTGCTGGTGGCGCGGCCGCGGATCGAGCAGGTGGAGTGGGGACGGGTGGATTTCTTCTGGGGCGACGAGCGCTGCGTCCCGCCCGACCATCCCGACTCGAACTTCGGGCTCGCTTACCAGGGGCTGCTGGCCCACCTGCCGGCGGTGCGACCCGAGCAGATCCACCGCATGCCGGCCGAGGGACCCGACTACGCCGCCCAGGCGCTGGCCTACGAGGCCGAGCTGCGGCTCGCCTTCGGCACGCGCGGGGACGAGCCGCCCGTCTTCGACCTGGTCTGGCTGGGGATGGGCGCCGACGGCCACACCGCGTCGCTCTTCCCGCGGAGCGAGGGACTGGAGGTGGACGATCGCTGGGTCTGGGCCAACTGGTGCCCGACCATCGACTCGTGGCGCATGACGCTCACCTACCCGGTGATCAACGCGGCCCGCGAGGCGCTCTTCGCCGTCACCGGAGCGAACAAGGCCGAGCCCCTGCGCCGGGTGCTGGACGGGGATCGTGACCTGCCGGCCGGACGAGTCCAGGCGCAGAGCACGCACTGGATCGTGGACGCTCCCGCCGCCGGTCAGCAGGACTAGCCGGCGACGAACCGCGCTACCCTCTAGCGCGTGCAGTGGCTGTGGCTGATGGGCGCCCTGCTGGCCGGCGCGGGCGCCTACCTCGTCGGCTGGCCGGCTTGGCGCGCGTACCGCTCCCGTGAGGCGCGTGACCTGAACGAGGACCGCTACCTGGCCTGGCGGGGACGCGCCCGACCCGCGCACCGCGCCCCGGCGTCGGAGGGGATGACCGGCGAGGAGCGGCGGCGGATCTACATCGGGATCGGCTTGGCGGTGGCCTCCGTTTTCTGCCTGGTCGGCTTCTTCACCTACACCTAGCCGGGGTCCGTCCGCCGATGCGCGTCGAGCTGCTCTACTGGGAAGGCGATCCGGACTACATGCGGACGCGGCAGAACCTGGTCGAGGTGCTGAACGAGGACGCCTTCGAGACGCCGATCCAGATGATCGCCGTCGGCTCAGAGGCGGATGCGGAGCTGCTGGCGTTCCCGGGCTCGCCCACGATCCGCATCGATCGCCGCGACATCCATCCCGACAGCGCCGGCCAGGTCGGCCTGCACCTGCGCCGTTACCCCGCCCCCGACGGGGAGACGGGCGTCCCGGACAAGCACCTGATCCGTCGCGCCGTGGAGGAGGCGCGCGGCTGGAGCCACGGTCGCCGCGAGTAGCCGGCCCGCCCCGGTCGGTCCCTTCCGGTCGGTCCCTTCCGGTCGGTCCCTTCCGCGGTCAAACGCCGAGCGCTTCGATCGTCGTTCGAGCGGGCGTGGTCGACGCTTCCCTCGACACATCAAACGCCACGCGGTTGATCCATCGGCGGAAGGCCGTCGCCCCGCCACCCGATCGTCGGCTCAAACGCGCCGTGTTTGGGATGGCCTCGAGGAGCGCTCCGCGATCGTCACCTGAAACGCTGGGCGGTGGACGGCGCTCAGGCGAACGCCTGGCCCGTCGATCCGCCCCTACACTCGGCCGTGATGGTCGCCGGTGGGCTGCGTCGCTTCTTCCTGTGGCTCAGCCATCGTCGTTTCCTGGGGCGAATCGCTCTCGCCACGCCCATCCTGCGGCGCGCCCCGCTTCGCTTCGTGGCCGGCACCACCCTCGACGACGCGGTGGCGGCGGTGCGACGGCTGAACGCGGACGGGGCGATGGCCACCCTGGACGTGCTGGGCGAGAGCGTCACCGACCGAGAAGCGGCGGAGCGCGCCGCGGCGGCGTACGTCGAGACGATCGAGCGGATCGCGGCCGAGCAGCTGGACGCCAACGTCAGCCTGAAGCTGACCCAGATGGGAATCGACATGGGCGTCGAGACGTGCCTGGAGGTGATGGCCCCGCTGGTCGAGGCCGGCCGGCGCCACGGGATCTTCGTCCGCGTCGACATGGAGTCGAGCGACTACACGGACCCCACCCTCGAGGTGGTCCGTCGCCTCCACGCCGAGGGCCACGCAGTGGGCCCGGTGATCCAGTCCTACCTGCGCCGATCCCGCGCCGATGTGGACGCGCTGGCAGCGGAGTGCGTCCCGACCCGGATCTGCAAGGGCGCCTACGACGAGCCGGCGGAGATCGCGTTCACCGAGCGCGAGGAGGTTGATCGGTCCTTCGTCGAGCTGGTGCGGATCCTCCTCGAGGCCGATGCCTACCCGGCCGTGGCCACTCACGATCCGGCGATCATCGAGGCGGTTCGGCGGGAGACGACGGAGCGCAGCATCGGTCCCGACCGCTACGAGCTCCAGCTCCTGTACGGGATCCGTCGCGACCTCCAGCGTCGGCTGGTGGCGGACGGGCACCGGGTCAGGATCTACGTTCCCTACGGATCGGAGTGGTATCCGTACTTCATGCGCCGCCTGGCGGAGCGCCCGGCGAACGTGCTGTTCGTGCTTCGTTCCCTGTTCGGTGAGCGCCGCGACTGAGCGGCGGCCCGGGCTGGCGGCCCCATCGGGGTCCAAACCCGGGTACACTGGTCGGCAGACCAATGGGAACCTCCAAACGGCCGAGTAACTCGAGCCTCCGCCGTTTCATCACGTCGCGACCGTACGTGCCGGTCGCCGAGATCCGGCGCCGGTTCGGGCTGGACGAGCCCGACGCCGTGCAGCGGATCGCCTGGAACGGCGGCCACGCCTTCGTGGGCCTGCCCGAACGCGAGGCCTCGAAGGTGGCCGAGCTGATCCAGCGCGGCGAGGTCGGCCTGGAGCTGTCGGTGGAGGTGCAGGCCCCGGTGGTGGTCGGCATCTACCCGATGCGCATCGCCCGCTACGTCATCGACCAGGCAAACGGCCGCAACGCTGCCTACGCGAACGGCAACGGCGCCGCCCACGTTGAAGGCGACGACCAAGAGGGCGATCCCTCCGAGCCGATGGCGTCCGAGTCGCAGCGACCCTATCCGGCGCCCGGCCCGCAGCCGCGCCAGGTCTCCGCGTCCTGATCACGCGCCGAACATGATCGTCGCGCTGGTGCGCGACCTGATGTTCGCCACCCGCATCGGCGACGCCGCCGACGCCGCAGGCCGTGACTACCAGCGGGTGGACGATCCCGCCGACCTGCCGCCGGCCGCATCGGTCGACCTCCTGCTGGTGGACTGGGGCGACCGCGGGCCCGACTGGGGGGAGGCGATACGGGCCTGGTCAGAGGCGGCACCGGAGCCCTTGCGCCCGCGGATCGTCCTCTACGGCCCGCATACCGACCTCGAAGCGCACGCCGCCGCCCGCGACGCCCGCCTCGGACCGATGCTCGCGCGGTCGTCGCTTGCCGGTCGAATGCGAGCGCTGCTCGACGACGAACCGCAGCACTGACTGTGCAAAGACGGTGGATATGTTGACTCTGGGCAACGCGTTTCCCCCCAGAGCTTGGGTAAATTGTGGATAACTCCATTGTCGTGCTGGTACTGGTGTACTACCGTAGACTGGTACTTTCTATCCGTTCTTATCACATCCAAACTGGAGCCCTAAGAGCCCGTCCCCGGGACGGTGATCAGTTGACCCCGATGACCCGTCGGGGCCGGTATCTCGTCGGCTCCAGTAGGGGGAGGAGACTGCATTGCAGCAACCGCGGGTTAGCGTTGTCATTCCCGCCCTCAACGAGGCGGAGAACCTTCCACTCGTCCTGCCTCGCATTCCGGATGACGTCCACGAAATCATCCTCGTCGATGGGGAATCCGTCGACAGGACGATCGACGTCGCGCGCTCGCTCATACCGCATGTCCGCATCGTCCGGCAGGAGAGTCGGGGAAAGGGTGCGGCACTGCGGTCAGGGTTTGCCGCGGCGACGGGCGACATCGTGGTCATGCTTGACGCCGACGGATCGACCGACCCGGGTGAGATTCCTCGTTTCGTTCACGCCCTGCTCGGGGGCGCAGACTTTGCGAAGGGCTCCCGCTTCCTCCACGCGGGGGGCACCGCGGATATGCCGTTCCATCGGCGTCTCGGAAACCAGTTCTTCGTGGTCCTGGTTCGCATTCTCTTCGGGGGCCGATACTCCGACCTGTGCTACGGCTACAACGCTTTCTGGCGACGCTGCCTACCGCTCTTGGCCCTTGATGGTGACGGCTTCGAGATCGAAACCATGATGAACCTGCGAGCCCTCAAGTCCGGCCTTCGGATTCACGAGGTGCCAAGCTTCGAGGCGCGCCGGGTCTATGGGAACAGCAACCTCCGCGCGATTCCCGATGGAATTCGCGTTATCCGAACCATCTTCCGTGAGTGGAGGAGTTCGCCGCTGGAGGCCCCGATTCTGTCGGGGGTCAAGGCGCCGGCATCGCTCGTCCCTGTTCCCGTGGGCATGGACGATGGGCAGATGCCCGCTCGGCGCGTCGCCGAGGAGCAGGGCGCGTACCTGGCTCCCCGAGAGAGTCGGACGCGTACCGCGGCGAACGAAGTCGACCGGCCGGCGGAGCAGCTCGGGGCCTCCGTGATCGAGGGGTTGCGTTCGCTTTCGGACGCTGCGACCGGGGAAGCATCCGAGGGGGCAGTGGCAGGTCCACCGGTCATCGCGGGGGCTGCGAATGGGGCGGCCCCCGCTTCAGGCGGCCATCTGTCCGGCCTCGCGGCGCTGCTGACCAAGATCGATCCCCGGGCCGTGGATCGCGTGGTCGCTCTCCTCGAGAGCGCCTCGGATACCGGCGCAACAGTGTTCGTCGCCGGGGGCGATCGCAGCTCGGCGATCGCGGCCCAGTGGGTCGCTGGGCTCGGCAGGCCGCTTGCCGAGTCAGGCCATCCCCGCCTGCGCGTGCATCCGCTTGCCGAGGAGACGCCTCGGCAGGTGGAGTTGCTCGCCCGGCCTGGCGATCTTCTGGTCGTGATCGACTCGGATGGCGACTCAGCCAGCCTCATTGATGCAATGCGAGCCGCGCGCGACGCCTCTGTGAAGGTGATTGCCTTGGTCGGCGCCGACGATGTGGGCGCCAGGGACCTAGCAGACGAGTTTATCTTCGTCCAACACGAAGCCACTATTCCGGTGCTCGTCGAGAGCGCGCACCTCGTGATCGCCAACATGATCGCTGGAAGACTTGCCTTGAACGGAGCGGGCCACGATCCGTCAATGAGCGCGGCCACTGGCGCGAGGGCTGGTGCCAGGTAGGCGGTGAGCCCGTCACCGCGCGCACCCCTAGCGCGCACCTGGTGATCGCCCGGACTGGTTTGCCGTCGGCGTCACGTCGCGAGTGGCGATGATCTGGTCTGGCCTTTCGCGCACGGTGCTGGCAGCACCCTCGATCAGTGCCGGAACCCATCCCCTGGTCGCTCGCCATCTGCGCAACACCATACGGTGGCTCGCCTGCGCACCGGCGATCGCTCCAGCGTCAGAGATGGGCGACGTTGAGCATGTGTTGGCGGCTGTCGAGCTGCAACGCCTGAAAACCCCGCGCGGACGCCAGCGTCTGGCCAGGACCTACCAGCCGCAGGCCCTGTCGTGCCTTGCCTAGTCGCGGGTCGGGTTCGCGCGGAGCCTGATGAAGCCGATTGCGGCGAGGGAGGTTGCGAACACCAGTCCGAAGACGATGACCATGCCGCCGCCGGTGAAGGGGGCGGTCGAGGTGTCCGGGAGGTCGCCGCTGACGCTCTGCTCAGGTGTCCCGGTGCCGGCTGCCACCGTGCCCTCCGGCGTCGCCGTCGGGGTCTGGGCGCCGACGCCGCCTTCCTCGGGGCACTGCTCGGAGCCGACGATCCGCGCGCGAATCTGTCGGTCGCCGTACTTCTGACTACCGTCCAACGTGTCGAGCGTCGGGCCGAAGACGAAGTCGTACTGTGCGAAGCAGCCCGGCATCTGGGCTTCTCGTGGCAGCGTGGCGGTCAGGGTATGCGTGCCGGCGCCAAACGTCCCGGTATCCGAGTCGAACAGCGTCTGCGGCAGGCTGAAGGTGGGACCAGCGAGCTCGTACGTCCCGAGGCTCAATTGACATGCGGCGCTCTCGCCGTTCGCGTCGCCAAGCTCGAACTCGATGCTAACCCACCAGTCCGTTGAGTCCGCCGGAGTGTTGACGGTGGTGACGTATCGCGTCAGAAGTCCCGTTCCAAACTCCCCCGGACAGGCGATATCGGGCTCCGGATTAGTCGGCGTCGTCACGGCCAGTGCGGGGCCTGCCAACAGCAGAAGTAGCACGGCGGTCGATGATGCGTAAGCCATGAAGCGCCTGCCCAGGCGCGCGGACCGGTCCATCTCATCCCTCCTCGATGACGCCCCGTTTCCTCAGCGCCGTATGACATGCGACTGACCCCCTCGGCACCATCGCCGAGCAGGCTCATCGCGGGATCGATGATTGCCCCCTCATTTGAACCGATCTGCTCTGCATAGGCAATACCAAAGTACGGGTGGACGGTGCCTCAACGCACCGGTCGGTCTCGCCTGAGAACGCCGAGGGGATCGAAGTGGGAACTGGGTCGAGTTCATCTGGTGACGACCGTCACCACTGAGCGACGGGTCCGCCCTCGCTGGCATTGACCCCCTAGCCCGTCGGTACTAGAGTGAGCCGCCACATCGGCTGCCGTGGGTGCCGCCACATCGGCGGTCGCTGCGCAGGCCCTGCCGGCCGAGTACCCGGGGGATTCAGCATGCCATCAATCTGTGTCCATGGATCTAGGCTGGTCGTTCCCGCCGACGCGTCGAGCCCGACTTGCGACGGGGTCGGCGAATGAAGGCCGTCATCCTCGCCGGTGGCTACGGCACACGCATCAGTGAAGAGACCGGGCTGCGACCGAAGCCGATGGTCGAGATCGGCGGCAGTCCGATCCTCTGGCACATCATGAAGCTCTATTCCGCCCACGGAATCAACGACTTCGTCATCCTGTGCGGCTACAAGAGCTTTGTCATCAAGGAGTACTTCGCCAACTACTGGCTGCAGCGGGGGAACGTGTCGATCGATCTGCGCGAGAACCGCCTGACGATCGACGCGCCCGAGATCGATCCCTGGCGGGTCGAGCTTGTCGAGACCGGCGAGACCACCATGACGGGCGGACGGTTGAAGCTCGCCAGCCAGTACATCGGGGACGAGACGTTCCACATGACATACGGCGACTGCGTCTCGAACGTGAATCTGACCGAGCTCGTCGCCTTCCATCATCAGCAGCCTGTTCTGGTGACGCTCACCGCGGTCCAACCGCCCGGGCGCTTCGGTGCACTCTCACTCCATCCCAACGAGTCGCGCATCGACCACTTCAAGGAGAAGCCGGATGGCGACGGCGGCTGGATCAATGGCGGCTTCTTCGTCGTCGAGCCGGCGGCCCTCGACTACGTCGCCGACGAGCAGACCGTCTGGGAAGGCGAGCCGCTTGAGTCGCTGGCGAGCGAGGGCAAGCTGGCCGCGTACCGACATCCTGGCTACTGGCAGAACATGGACACCCTGCGGGACAAGATGATCCTGGAACAGCAGTGGGCGTCCGGCGAGGCACCGTGGGTCGTCTGGTGAGTGATATGCGCCAGCCCGCTCGCATTCTCGTCACCGGGAACATGGGCTACGTCGGTCCCATGGTCCTTCGTCAGCTGGGTGACACTCGACCGCAGGCCGGGATCATCGGCCTGGATGCGGGCTTCTTCGCCCACTGTCTGACGCCGCCGCAGCCCCTCCCCGAGCGACGCCTCGAGGCGCAGCTGTTCCGCGATGTGAGAACGGTGACAGCTGATGATCTGGCAGATATCGATGCCATCGTCCATCTCGCTGCCATCTCGAATGACCCGATCAGCGCGGCCTTCGAGGACGCAACCTACGACATCAACCACCGCGCCACGGTACGGCTGGCCGAAAGGGCGCGCGATGCAGGCGTTCGCAGCTTTGTCATGGCTTCGAGCTGCAGTATCTACGGTGTCGCGACCGGCGGACCTCGGACCGAGGCATCGGCCGTGAATCCGCTGACGGCGTACGCTCGTTCGAAAGTTTCCGCCGAGCGAGATCTCGAGAGCCTCGCCGACGATCGGTTCCAGGTCACCAGCCTCCGATTCGCAACCGCATGCGGAATGAGTCCGCGCCTTCGGCTCGACTTAGTCCTCAACGACCTCGTGGCAGGGGCGGTGACGACCGGAATCGTCATGCTGCTCAGCGATGGGACTCCCTGGCGCCCGCTGATCCACGTCGCCGACATGGCCCGCGCGATCGACTGGGCCATCGACCGGCCGACCGAGCTGGGACAGTTCCTCGTCCTGAACGCGGGCTCGGACGGCTGGAACCACCAGATGGCTGAGCTCGCCGAGGCCGTCGCATCGGTCGTTCCGGGCTCCGAGGTGCAGATCGCCGAAGGAGCCGGGCCGGATTCGCGATCATACCGGGTGAGTTTCGCGCGATTCCGAGAGCTGGCGCCCGGTCACCAGCCGCAGGTCGCGCTGGAGGAGGCGATCCTCGATCTGTGGAACGGCCTGCGTGGACTCGAGGGTCTCACTCCCGATTACCGGCAGTCCCGGCTCACCCGCCTCTTCGTTCTACGCGACTACCTCGAGAGCGGCCTCGTCGACCGCGACCTCGAATGGCAGGAGCCGATGGCCCAGCGCCCGCTGATGCAGGCCACGGCGGGATGAAGTTCATCCGAGCACCCATCGGCGGGGTCTACGTCCTCGAGCTCGAGCACAAACGCGACGAGCGGGGCTTCTTCTCGCGCCTCTGGTGCGCCCGTGAGCTTGCCGAGCACGGTCTGAATCCGACGGTGGCGCAGGTGAACGTTGCTCACAACGCTCGCCGCGGCACCATCCGCGGGATGCATTACCAGGTCGCGCCGCACGAGGAGGCGAAGCTGATCACCTGCACCAGGGGTGCGATATTCGACGTGGCACTCGACCTCAGACCTGACTCTCCGACCAGGCTGCAGTGGTTCGGAATCGAGCTCACGGCCGATTCGGGGCGCATGCTGTACGTGCCCGAGGGCTTCGCCCACGGGTACCAGGTGCTCACTGATGACAGCCAGGTGTTCTACCTCTCATCCGAGTTCTACGCGCCGGAAGCCGAGCGTGGCGTCCGCTGGGACGACCCGGCATTCTCCATCGCCTGGCCGATCACGGACGACGTCGTCCTCTCGCCAAAGGACGCGAGCTGGGAAGACCATCTGATCTCGGCCCGCCCATGATCCTGGTCGACCGGGCACTCGAGGAGCGCGAGCGCGAAGGCAGGCCTATCCGAGTGGCGATGTTCGGCGCTGGTTTCATGGCCCGCGGGGTCGCCCTGCAGATCATCACGTCCACTCCCGGCATGCGCCTGAGCGTCATCTGCAACCGGACCGTCGAGCACGCCCATCGTGCCTACGCTGAGGCTGGTGTCGCCGACGCCACGCTGGTCACCTCACCCTCGCAGCTCTCGGACGCAATCCGCCGGGGGCGGCCGACGATCACCGACGATCCGGAGCTGCCGGCCCGCGCCGAAGAGATCGACGTGGTGCTCGAGGTCACCGGGGCGGTCGAGTACGGCGCCCACGTGGCGTTTGCCGCGATCGAGCGCGGCAAGCACGTGGTGCTGATGAACGCGGAGCTCGACAGCACGGTCGGACCGGTGCTGAAGCGATATGCCGACCGTGCGGGCGTGGTAATTACCAATGCCGACGGGGACCAGCCGGGCGTCACCATGAACCTCTTCCGCTTCGTCCAGGGAATCGGCGTGCGACCGGTCCTGTGTGGCAACATCAAGGGACTTCACGATCCATATCGAAACCCCACCACCCAGGAGGGGTTTGCCCGGCGCTGGGGCCAGAGCCCGCACATGGTGACGTCCTTTGCCGACGGGACCAAGATCAGCTTCGAGCAGTCGATAATCGCCAACGCCACCGGGATGCGCGTGGCCCGTAGGGGCATGTTCGGGCCGACTGTTCCCGAGGGGACGTCGATCGAGTCGGCGGCGGAGTGGTACCCCGGTGAGGCACTGCTCGAGGGGCCGGGGATCGTCGACTACGTGGTCGGTGCCAAGCCCAGCCCGGGCGTGTTCGTGCTCGGGCTTCACGAGCATCCGCGACAGCGTCACTACCTCAACCTGTACAAGCTTGGTGAGGGGCCGTTCTACTGCTTCTACACGCCGTATCACCTGTGCCACTTCGAGGTGCCGACGAGCCTGGCTCGTGCCGCGCTGTTCCGGGACGCCACGATCGCTCCGGCAGGGGGGCCGCGGGTCGAAGTGGTCGCCACGGCCAAGCGCGATCTGAAGGCGGGCGAGACCGTTGACCGCATTGGCGGATACGCCACGTACGGTCTCTGTGAGAACGCGGACGTGGTGGATCGAGAGCGGCTCCTGCCGATGGGAATTGCTGAAGGCTCCCGACTGACCCGAGACATCGCGCAGGATGTGGTGCTGAGCTACGATGACGTAACCCTGCCCGGTGACCGGCTGGTGGACCGGCTAAGGGACGAGCAGCGGCGCGAGTTCGGAGCGGCGGCCACGGACGCGTCGGTGGCCGCGGCCAGCTGAGTCGGACCAGGTACGTCTCCCGCGAGCGGTCGGGTGCGCCCCCGGCGAACGGGTCCGGGACGTCTTCACCGGCGGGTGACCTGACGATGGGCGGTCGACCTGCGCGGGTCCTCATGGTGACTCCGCGATTCCACCCGTACCGGGGCGGCGTTGAGGCGCATACGTGGGAAGTCGCGCGCCGCCTGGCCCATGATCCCGAGTTCGAGATCACCATCCTCACGACGGACCTCAATGGGACGTTGCCCCGCCGAGAGGTCTTGGAAGGCTTCACGGTGCGGCGAGTTCCCGCGTGGCCGGCGCGCAGCGACTTCTACATCTCACCGGGCATCTATCGACTGGTCCGTGAAGCCTCCGTCGACCTGGTCCACCTCCAGGGCTACCACACCTTCGTGCCGCCGATAGCCATGGCCGCGGCGTGGCGCGCCGGGATTCCGTACGTGGTTACCCTCCACTCTGGCGGCCACTCGTCGCGTCTGCGCAATGCGATCCGTCCCCTGCAAGCCACGCTGCTGCGCCCCCTGCTGGCCCACGCGCAGGCGATCATTGCCGTCTCGAGGTACGAAGCAGATCTGTTCGCTCGCACGCTGCGGTTGCCGGCGGCCCGCTTTCCACTGATCCCGAATGGGGCCGACCTTCCCACGATGCCTGCCCGCAGCGCGCAACCAAATCAGGAGTCAGGGCCTCCAATAATCGTGTCGTTCGGGCGCCTGGAACGCTACAAGGGTCACCATCGTCTGATCGCAGCGCTTCCGGCCGTGAGGAGGGCTCAACCGGGGGCGCGGCTGCTCCTGGTAGGTGACGGCCCCTACGAAAAAGAGCTGGAGCGCGCCGCGCGGCGGCACGGCGTGGCCGAAGCGGTGCAGATCCGGACCGTTCCCCGCACCGAGGTTCGGGAGGTGCTGGAGCGAGCGGCCGTCGTCGCACTGCTCAGTGAGTACGAGTCGCAGGGCATCGCGGCCTATGAGGCGCTGGCCCTCGGTGCACGCCTGGTCGTGAACGACAGCTCCGCCCTCGCCGAGCTGACCCGCTTCGAGCAGGTTCTTTCGGTGCCACCCGACGCGCCGCCGCACCAGATCGCGGAGGTCCTCATCCAACAGCTGGATGTCCCGCGGACGTCCGGCGCCGAGTTGGCGCTGCCAACCTGGGACGAGTGCGCGGAGCGCCTGAAGGCCGTCTACCGCGCGGCATTGGCCAGCTAGTCCCGCGGGCCGGCCGACTGCTCGTTGCGGGCGTGGCGTCCGGCCAGTCGGTCCTTGGCGGCCTGCAGGAACCGCTGCGGGGCGACGACGGCCGCCAGCCCGTAGGCGAGGTGATACGGGTGGAGCACAGTCCGCGGGCTCCAGCGCACAGCGATCAGCACATCTGACAGCGCACCGCGCCGCCCGCGGCCATCGTGCAGGACGCGGTGCTGGGCGGCACGCTGCAGGTGGGACCGCGCGACCGCGGCCTCCACCTGGCGGCGCTCGGCGCGGCTCACCGCCCGGCGATGCCGGTGGACGTCCAGCGCCGATACCAGGGCCGCCTCGACCGGGGTGCGATCGTCACCCCGCGACCGGTTCAGCCAGAGCCGGATCGAGCTGTCCGCGTCCGAGCGGACCATGAAGTCGAGAAGCGGTTCGTCGACGTAGACCACCTTGCCGTACGCGGCGGCGCGCAGCGACAGCTCGACGTCGCTGGAAAGGCCCACCTCGGGTCGGAAGAAGCCGCCGGACTCCTGGAGCACGCTCTGGGCGATGAGCACCGATCCGACGTTCCACGGCGGTTGGCCGTCCCTCATGTGGATCTGGAACCACGATGTGGCATCGTAGATCCCCGCCTCGACCGGGATCTTGGGCTTCGACCCGTACCAGATGTGGTCGGCGGAGCCTCCCTGCTCGTCGACCCTGCGACATGCGGTGAGCACCATCGCGAGGCGGTCTTGGTTCGACGGCCAGCGCTCGATCACCTCGACCATGCGCTCCATGCACGGGGGCCGCAGCCGATCGTCGGCGCACAGCAGCTGCACCCACGGGGAGCTCGTGAGGGCCGCCGTGCGATTGAAGTTCTCCTCGATGCCGACGTGTGCGTCGAAGCGGTGGTACCTGATGCGATCGTCGGCGTAGCGCTGCACGATCGGCTCAATCGCCTCGGTGGATGCGTTATCGCCGATGACCAGCTCCCAGTCGCGATGTGTCTGGGCGAGGACGCTTTCGATCGCACCAGGTAGCCATCGGGCGTCGTTGAAGACAGGTGTGAACACCGAAATTCGAACGCTCATTGGGGCGCGGTACTCCCTCCAAGAATCGGCTGCGGAGGGCAGAGTCTACCCGTTGCCGGCCGCCAGGCCACAACGGCGGGGTGGTCAGGCGGTGACGGACGTCAACGGTCCACCAACTCGACGCGTCCGATGACTCACGACCGGCCTAGTACGGGCCGCCAGCTGGCCCGGACGTACTGCCTTCGGCTCCGGTCAGGTGCAGTGCGGTGTAGCCGTACGCCTCTGGCCGTACATTCCGACTTCGGTGGAGCTTCACGGAGCGGACGATCGGGTCAGTGACAGACCGCAGCGCAGCCCTCTAGCGTTCCCGCCCCACAACGGCTGATCGCCCGACAGGGGCACCGCAGGTTCGGAGGGTCTGCCCGATGCGTTATAAGTCTCTGCCGCTTGCCGTCAGGAACTCCGCCGACAACGAGCGACCGAATCCCGAGCCTCCTCAGGGGAGGGGACAGGGATGGTTGATTGGACTGACCGCCCTCATCGCCATCATGGCGCCCGTTACGCTTCGGGTTTCGGACGCCGCGGTCGAAACGCCGCCTACTCCCGCCGTCCAGGCCTTCCGCAGCGTGCCCGAGCGCGCCGAGTCATTCCGCAGCCGAGCGACCGAGCCGCCGGGCCAGACGCTGCGACCGAAACCTGCGGTGAGCACGCCAACCCCGACCGCCTCGGCGGCGGCGACAGGCACCGCGGCCGCCTCTGCGACGCCGATGCCGGCTTCGACCTCGAGCTCCGCGCCCACGCCCGATCCTACGTCGAGCCGAACGCCGGCTGCTACGACGACCGCCTCGGCCTCCGCCTCGGCCTCAGCCACGCCCAGTCCGAGGCCGACCGCGACTCCCAGCCCGACTTCGACTCTCTCGACTGACACCGTAACGAGCTGCGGAGACATGCCGGCCCCAGTGGCCGCCTTCCCGGTGCGCCGCATCGCCGACGAGTTCACGACCGACATCCCGCTCGGAGAGTGGGGGCTGGTCGGTGGAAAGCACGAGTACCCGCAGGGCTGGTGGAAGGCCCGCCCGCACGGCTACCCCGACAGCCGCGAGAAGTCCACGGGGGCCGGGGGGCTGTACTCTGGGCCAAAGACGACTAGCCAGCACGACGGCCTGCTCGATATCTGGGTCCACTGGGAGGGCGACCAGGCCTGGGTGAGTGCACCACTGGCGCTGCCGAACGGCGTGGCGAACGATTCGCCCACTGGGCGCGCGACCGATACCGCCCGGATTAGCGTCTGTTTCCGCTCCGACCCGGTTCCGGGATTCAAGACCGCGTGGCTGCTGTGGCCGACGTCGGGTTCCGGCAACGAGCATGGCGAGATTGACTTCCCCGAGGGCAGGCTCGACTCGAAGATCCACGGCTTCATGCACTGGGACCCCGAGCCTTCGAGCGGGCAGCACCAGAACGGCGTCCAGTCGGATGCGACGTTTACGAGCTGG
>CAYXZN010000026.1:15187-16474 GCA_964469325.1 uncultured Steroidobacteraceae bacterium | reverse complement strand
TCGTGCTCGGCTCGGTGTGGGCCAACCTCGCCTGGCGGTCGTACTGGAGCAACGACCCCAAGGAGCTGACCGCCGCCGCCACCTGGCTGGTCTACGCCGCCTACCTGCATGCCGCGGGGCGACGCGACCATTGGGGAGCGGCGGCGCCCTGGCTGCTGGTGCTGGGCTTCGCCGGGATCCTGCTCACCTACCTCGGCGCCGGGCTGCTCTTCCCCGGCGAGCACTCCTACGCCGGGGTCTAGGCGCCGGTCCTCAGCTCCCCATGACCCGGGCCACGTAGGCGCGGATGGCGGTCAGGTTGGGGATCATGATCCAGCCCCGGCCCGGCGCGATCCCCTCGAACAGGGCGTACCCACCGGGCGGGTCGAACACCTCTCCGACGAAGGTGGCGTCCCGACTGCGGCGCGCCAGCTCGACCAGGGTCGGCAGCTTCTCGATCGGGATATCGGTCTGGAGCGCGTCCAGGCTCCGGTAGAGCTGCATCAGGTCGACGTCGAGATCCGGGCTGGCCAGCTTCTCGAGCAGCGCGGACAGGACCTGCTGCTGGCGGCCCGCCCGGGCGTAGTCGCCGTCGACGTACCGCGTGCGCACGTAGCGCAGCGCGTCGTTCATCCCCAGCCGCTGCCAGCCGGACGCGACGTTCAGGCCGATGGACGGGTCGTAGAGCGGATAGGGCACGTTGACGGTCACTCCCCCGACGGCGTTGACGATGGCGCCGAATCCCGGCATGTCGATGGCGACGTAGTAGTCGATCGGGATCCGGTAGGTGGCCTGCATGGCGGCCTTGAGCGTTCCCATTCCCCGGAACCACGGGATGGCGTTCACCTTGCCGCTCCAGATCTGACCGTTGCCGAGGGGGATGTCGACCGTGTCACGGGGGATCGAGACCATCGAGATGGTCGAGTGGGCGGCGTCGATGCTGGCCACGATGATCGAGTCGGCGTTGGCGCCCTGCCCGCGCCGGAGGCGATCGGGGTTCGAGTCCAGGCCCACCACCAGGAAGGTCACCCGGCGGCTGAGCAGATCCTCGTCGAACGGCGTCGGCGTGGGCGTCGGCACCGGGGTTGGCGTGGGCGTGGGCGTCGGCTCCGGGGTTGGCGTGGGCCTGGGCGTCGGCTCCGGGGTTGGCGTGGGCGTGGGCGTCGGCACCGGAGTCGGGCTGGGAGTCGCCTGGGCGAAGAAGCCGCAGCCGGCAACCATCACGAGGGTCAACAGGCCGGCCAGGAGGGTGGCGGCGCGCGGCCTCCCCCGGCCCGCCGAAGCAGGCGTGGACATCGCCGGGAAGGA
>CAYXZN010000026.1:0-15087 GCA_964469325.1 uncultured Steroidobacteraceae bacterium | reverse complement strand
CGGCGCGCGGCCTCCCCCGGCCCGCCGAAGCAGGCGTGGACATCGCCGGGAAGGATAGCCTGATGCTAGGCTCGCGGCATGGAGCGACGCGAGATCGAGCTGACCACTCCCGCCGACTCCGCGGTCGTCGACCTCACCGGGCAGTGCCAGCGGTTCCTGGACGAGGTGGGGAACGGCCGCGACGGCATCCTGCTCGTCTTCGTCCCCCACGCCACCGCGGGCCTGGTGATGATGGAGCTGGGGGCGGGCTCGGAGGACGACCTGGTCGCTGCGGTCGAGGAGGTGCTGCCGCGCGATGACCGCTGGCGGCACCGGCACGGATCGCCCGGCCACGGCGCCGACCACGTGCTCCCACTGCTGCTGCCGCCATCGCTCGCCCTACCGGTCGAGGGCGGCCGGCTCGTCCTGGGGACCTGGCAGTCGGTGGCGCTGGTCGACACCAATCGCGATAACCGGCGACGCCGGGTGCGCCTGTCCTTCATGGCCGGCTGACCTCTCCCGGACGTCAGGACGGGGCGCTCGCCAGGCCTTCCACCTGGTCGCGGACGCGGTCCGGATCGCTGGTCGGCTCGTCGCAGGCGTAGCCGCGGCACACGTAGGCCGTCGGGCGGCCGTCCCGTTCCGCCTTGCCCACGAACAGGGGCCACTCGGCGATCGGCGCGTCCGGCGGCAGCGGAGCCACCACCAGGTCGGGGACGTACGGCTCCGCGGAGGCCTGCCGCAGCCGGTTCGCCTCCGGATCGGACGCGGCACCCGCGATCACGGCGTCGATCGGCGCGCCCAGGGCGCGATCGGCGGCAGCCAGCATCCGTCCGAAGGCGGTCGGCTGGCGCTCGAAGGCGGCTGCGACGGCGCCGATGATCCTCTGCGCCCGCCGGGCGAGGGTTTCGTCGCCGGTCAGCAGGCCCAGGCGCAGCATGACGTCGGCACCGACCGCGTTGGCGGAGGGGATCGCCGAGTCGATCAGCGAGCGCGGCCGCGCCACCGCCTCGTCGTGCTCGGGCCCCGTGTCGAAGAAGGTACCCGAGGACTCGTCCCAAAAATCAGCCACGGCGCGCCCGAGCAGGCGCCGGGCGAGGACCAGCAGCTCTGCGTCGGCCAGCGCGGCGTAGGCGGCCAGCAGCCCATCGGCCAGGTTGAGGTAGTCCTCGGCGAAGCCCGGTGTGTGGGCGCGCCCGTCGCGAGTTGTCCGCCACAGCCGGTCGTCGGGGCGCAGGAGTGTGCCGCGCACGAGCTCGACCAGCCGGTGCGCCGCCTGCCGGAACCGCTCCTCGTCCAGCACCAGCCCGGCGGCGGCGAAGGCCCGCAGGACCATCCCGTTCCAGGCCGCCAGGACCTTGTCGTCGCGGGCGGGGCGCACGCGACGCTCCCGTTCGTCCGTCAGCGCCGCGCGAGCGCGCTCGACCAGCGCTTCGTCCGGCTCGGATCCGGCGCGGTGCAGGATGTTCCGCCCCTCCCAGCTGCCCTCGGCGCTCACGCCCCAGAAACGGGCCAGCGCGTCGACCTCCGCCGCCGACAGCTGCGCGTCCCGCAGGACCCCACGAAACTCCTCGTCGGTCCAGACGTAGAAGCGTCCCTCCTCGCCCTCGCTGTCGGCGTCGAGTGCGGCCGCGAAGCCACCTTCGTCGGTCTGCATCTCTCGCAGCAGGAAGTCGAGCGTCTCGACCGTCACCTGCCGGTAGCGCCGCTCGCCGGTGGCGCGGAACGCCTCGAGGTAGGCGTGGGCCAGCAGCGCGTTGTCGTACAGCATCTTCTCGAAGTGCGGCACGAGCCAGCGGGCGTCGGTGCTGTAGCGGGCGAACCCGCCCCCGAGCTGGTCGTATATGCCCCCGGCGGCCATCCGGTCGAGCGTCAGCGTCGCCATCCGCAGCGCCTCGACGTCGCCGGTCCGCCGCCAGTGGCGGAGCAGGAGCTCGATCGTCATCGGCGCGGGAAACTTCGGGGCGCCGCCGAAGCCGCCCCAGGTGGCATCGAACAACGACCCGAGCCTTCGTACCGCGGCCTCCAGCTGGCGCCGATCCACCTCCCCGGCGCTGGGCGGGACCTCGAGCGCGCTCTGGATGTGGGCGGCCACCGCCGTCGCCTGCCGCCGCACGTCGTCGCGACGGTTCAGCCACGCGTCATGGATCGCGTCGAGCACGCGTGGGAAGCCCGGCAGGCCGTGGCGGTCATCGGGCGGGAAGTAGGTGCCGCCGAAGAAGGGCTGCAGGTCGGGGGTCAGGAAGACGCTCATCGGCCAGCCGCCCCCGCCGGACATGGCCTGCACCGCGGCCATGTAGACGTCGTCGAGGTCCGGGCGCTCCTCGCGGTCGACCTTGATGTTCACGAACCGCTCGTTCATCAGCCGCGCGGTCTGGGGGCTCTCGAAGGACTCGCGCTCCATCACGTGGCACCAGTGGCAGGCGGCGTAGCCGATGGAGAGGAAGATCGGCCGGTCCTCCCGCCTGGCGCGCTCCAGCGCCTCGGACCCCCAGGGGTACCAGTCGACCGGGTTGTGCGCGTGCTGGAGGAGGTAGGGGCTGGTTTCGCTCGCCAGCCGGTTCGTGTACCGATGCGTCTCGGTCTCGGCCATGCCCTCAGTCTCGCACGCGCCGGGCCGTCAGGCCGGGGCGGTCACACCGCAGCCGGAGTGGACGAGGCCGCCTCGGCCGCGAACTGCTCGCGGTACAGGCGAGCGTACAGGCCGCCGCGCCGCAGCAGCTCGGCATGGGTGCCGCGCTCGACGATCCGGCCGCGGTCGAAGACCAGGATCTGGTCGGCGCGGAGGATGGTCGACAGGCGGTGGGCGATGGCGATGGTGGTGCGTCCCTGCTCAAGCGCCCGCAGCGCCTGCTGGATGAGCCGCTCGCTGACCGTGTCGAGGGCGCTGGTCGCCTCGTCGAGGACCAGGATGCGCGGGTCCTTCAGCAGGACGCGCGCGATCGCCACCCGCTGCTTCTCCCCGCCGGAGAGCTTGTAGCCGCGCTCGCCCACCACCGTGTCGTAGCCCTCGGGCAGCTCCACCACCCGGTCGTGGATCGCCGCCGCGCGGGCGGCGGACTCGATCTCGGCCATGCTCGCGTAGGGCCTGGCGTAGCGGAGGTTGTCGGCCACCGAGGCGTGGAACAGGTAGGTCGCCTGGGTCACCATGCCGACCACCCGCCCCAGCGACTCCAGCCGGATGCCGCGCACGTCGACGCCGTCGATCTCCACCGCGCCCCCGTCGACGTCGTACAGGCGAGGGATCAGGTAGGTGCTGGTCGTCTTGCCGGCGCCCGACGGCCCCACCAGCGCGACCAGCTGCCCCGGATCGGCGGTGAAGGAGACGTCGGTGAGCGCGAACGGCCGCAGCGCGGTGGGAACGGCGCGGCCCTCGGCCTCCGCCACCGCCGCCTCCCGCGCCACCTCGGCCTGCCCCCGCGCCACCGGGTACCGGAAGCGGACCTCGCGGAAGCGGACCTGGCCGCGCACCCGCGACGGCTCCAGCTCGCGGGCGTCGGGGGCGTCGCTGATCTCGTGCGGCAGCTCCAGGTACTCGAAGATGCGGTCGAACAGCGCCAGCGCGCCCTGCACCTCGACCTGCACGTTCAGCAGCTGCCCCAGCGGGAAGAAGAGGCGCGACTGGAGCGTGGTGAAGGCGACGATGGAGCCGATGCTGATCGAGGTGTCGCCGCCGATGATCAGCGTCCCGGCCAGCAGGTAGACCAGCGCCGGGCTGATGGAGAAGAAGGTGCCGATCAGGGCGAAGAACCATCGGCCGATCATCTGCTGGCGGATCTGGAGGTCCCCCAGGCGGCGCGACTCGCGCCGGAAGCGATCGATGCTCGCGGCCTGCTGGCCGAACGTCTTGGAGAGCAGGATGCCCGACACGCTGAGCGACTCCTCGGTGATGGCGCTCACCTCGGCCAGCGAGCGCTGCGTGAGGGTCGACACCTCGCGCCGCACCTTGCCCACCCGGTACGTGATGTAGGCGAAGACCGGCATCATCCCCAGGCTGAGCAGGGTCAGCCGCCAGTCGATGATGAACATGGCCACCACCGTGGTCGCCACCGTCGCGAAGTTCGACAGCAGGGAGCTGGCGGTATCGGTCACCACCGACTGCACGCCGTTGACGTCGTTGCCGATCCGGCTCTGGATCTCGCCGGTGCGCGTCTCGGTGAAGAAGCGCAGCGGCATCCACTGCAGGTGGCTGTAGAGCGCCAGGCGCAGGTCGTCCATCACCCGCTGCCCGACCACGTTGGACAGGTAGCTCTGCCAGACCCCGATCCCGGAGCTGATGATCGGCAGGAGCACCATCAGCCCGACGTAGAGATAGAGCAGCTGCAGGCTGGGATCGGGGGCGAGCAGGTTGTCGATGATCAGCTTGAGCAGGATCGGGTTGACGACGCCGATGCTGACCGTGACCAGGATCAGGACCGCGATCAGCGCCAGCCGGCCCCGGTACGGCCGGAAGAAGGCGGCGATCTGCCGCAGCGTGCGAGGCCCGCTTCCCGGGCGCGCGGTCAGGTCCGGCTCGGGGCCGCCGAAGGCGCCCCAGCCGCCGCGACGCCTCATTCGATCAGGATCGACGCGAAGGCCTGCGCCAGGCCGATCCCCTGCGGCTCCCCCACCACCCGCGCCCGCTCGCGCATGGTCGACTCCACGTCACGCTCGCCGATCTGGCTGGCATGTGCACGAAGCGCGGCCAGGCCGACCTCGAACGTATCGGCCACGTCGAGCCACAGGTTCGGCTCCTCGACGCCGGTCAGCAGCACCTGGCGCACCTTCCATGGCTCCAACCCCTCGTCGATGAGCTCCGGAAAGTTCAGGCGGTCACGGGCCGCGGGATAGACCGCGGCGAGGGTCGCCTCTCCGGTGGCGAGGTGGTCGGGGTGGCCGATGTACGGGTTGTGGTCGAGGCGGCGCTGCGGGTTCTGGGTGATCACCAGGTCCGGCCGGAAACGGCGGATCTGCCGGCTGACGTCCCTGCGCAGGTCGAGGCTGGGCGTCAGGTAGCCGTCGGGGTAGTCGAGGTGGACGATCTCCGACACGCCCAGGATGTCGGCTGCGGCGCGCTGCTCGGCCCGCCTCGTGCGGCTGAGCTGCTGCGCGCTGACGGCCGGATCCTCGGTCCCCTTGCCGCCGTCGGTGGTCACCACGTAGTCCACCCGAACGCCGTCACGGCACAGCCGCGCGATGGTGGCGGCAGCGCCGAACTCCGCGTCGTCGGGGTGGCTGACCACCACGAGCGCGCGCTCGAGCGGCTCGATCAGCTGGTGGGGCTCCAGTGGGCTCACCGGTCACATCCTAAACCGGGCGGCGCCGGTCGGCGGGCAGGGGAATGGGAGTGCCGCAGGGGGGAACCACGGCACTCCCACCGCGCAGTCTAGCGGGCGCGGTCAATCTGCGGGCAGGCGCTTGGTCGGTCCCGGCTACTCGCCGAACATGGTGAGCTGCTGCCCGCCGCGCTCGACCAGCGGGTCGAGTCCGAGGATCGGCTCCAGCCGCTCGAGGGTCGGTGACGGGTCGCGGGCGGCAAGCGCCTCGAGGTGCTGCCACTTCAGGAAGTGCCAGTTCTGCCGCTCCACCTCCGCCCGCAGCCAGGGTGATCGTTCGAGCTTCAGCCGCAGCAGCTCGGTCCGCTCGGCCGGCACCACCAGCAGCCGGACCTGGTCGTCGCCGGGGGTGATCTCGCGGCCCCGGCGCAGGACCGGCTCGCCGACCATGGCGGTCCACTCCACCTCGAACAGGAAGGCGAACTTGCCACGGACGTACCACAGGGCGTCGACCGCCGACAGGGCGTCGCCGGCGCCGCGCACGACCAGCGGCAGGTAGACGCGCCGTTCCTGCTCCTCGAGCAGGTCGGCGAGGGTCCCGCCGGCGAAGGCCCGCGGCTGCTCGCGGCGGCTGATCCAGACCCGGCAGCCCAGCCGATGTCCCAGCGCGGCCAGCAGGCCGAGGATGCGGGTGTGGTCGGCCAGCCGCTCGGCGAGGTCGTCGCGGGGGTGGAGCCAGCCGTGCTCGTCGATCACCGCGTAGGCGTGGAGGGCCGCCCGCACCAGCTCCTCGTCGGGGGAGGCGATGCCGGGGAAGAGGCGGTAGATGCGGTCGAAGAACGACAGCTCGTCGATGCGCCCCGCGGTGGACAGGATCGAGAAGGTGGCCCACTCGACGCGATCCGCGAGCGGTGCCTCGGCGAGCGATGGCTGGCGCAGCCACCATCGCGGCCCCTCCGCCTCGTCGACCCGCACCACGGCCGGATGGTCGGTGCGCAGCAGCTCCTCGCGCAGCAGGGTCGACAGCAGCGCCGCGCCGCGCTCGCCGCGGTTCCCGTTCTGCTCGCCGTTCCCCTCACCGCCGCGAGCCTGGGCGAGGCGCCGCAGCAGCCCGCGTCGCTGGAGCTCGACCAAGACCGCCGCGGTGATGCGGCCAATCCGCGCCGGCTCGCCGCGGTCGCGCAGCAGCGCGCCCACGCCCTCCTCGAACGCACTGGCGAGCTCCGGGTAGGTCAGGTGTCCGTCCTCGACCCCCAGGCGCAGCGGACCCGGCTTGACCGCCGCCCGCAGCCGATCCTCGGCCGACGCCTTGCGGAGGTGGAGCGTCACCCCGTCACCGACGCGGCCCGACTCCCGCGGGATCACGTCGACCAGCTCCAGTCCCGCCTCGGCGGCGGCGACGGCGGCCGAGATGGCGCGGTCGGGATCATCTCCCTCCAGCAGCAGGCTGCACCAGCCGCCGGGCCTGAGCGCGCCGGCGGCGGAGCTCAGGGCGTGGCGGATGGCCGCCTCCTCGCCCACGTCGGTGCGATCCGCGGCGGGCCCGAAGAGGGGCTCCAGCCGGAGCGTCTCGGCCGCCTCGCGGCCCAGCAGCCAGGCGGTGGCGAGGTACTCGAACGAGAGCTCGTCGAGGCCGACCGGCCGGCCCGGCGTGCCGATCACGAAGTCGACGCTCTCAGGCGGCAGGTACTGCCCGACCACCGCGGGGCGGGCCCGGATCCAGAACAGGTTCGACGCCCCCATGCCCCCCAGCTCGCCGAAGTCGGCGGCGAAGCGCGGGACCGGCCGGTCGGACCCAAGGGCGGCGATGGCGGTGCGCACGTCACCGAAAGCGGCCTCGAACAGCCGCCACACGTTCACCTCGCGCTGGTGACGCGAGGTCGGCTCGCGGATGTGGCCGTTGCTGATCCTGAGGCTCGCCACCCGTCCCGGGTAGCCGTTGAGCCGGCTGGCCGGCAGCAGGCAGGCCGCCAGCGCCAGGCGCAGGACGCTCCCTGCCGGCGCGTCCCGGAACTCCGCTTCGATCTTGCCGGCGATCACCTGCAGTGCGTACAGGTTGCGAGGCGTGTACAGCGCCAGCAGCTCTTCGACCAGCTCGTGACGGCCGTCGAGCACCGGGAAGCGGTCCCGCAACTGCTGGTAGGCGATCCCCTGCCGCAGGTCGGCGGGCTGGGCCTGGGGCGCCGTCTCGGGGCGCACCGTGGAGGCCCAGCGCGAAGGCTGGCCGGTTGCGGCATGACCGGTGGGTGGATCGGCCTGCATGGGCGGTGGCGGCGGTCCGCCCGGCTCGCCGAGCGGCGGCTCCTCCGGATCGGTGTCCGGGGGAGGACCCGACAGCCCAACCGGGGCGGCCGGCAGGTCCTCGGGGTCGGGATCGGGCTCGATCCCCGGCAGCCCCACCTCGCGCTGCCCGGGCTCGATGCCCAGCTTGGCGAGGTCATGCTCGTCGACGGGCGATACTCGCTCGGGGGGACCGCCCACCGACAGGTCGCAGCCGGCGCAGCGGTACACCTTGCGGCCCGGTGCATCGCCTTCGCGCGGCCAGATGAACTGCTCGCCGACCACCGGTCGGCGGCAGGTCGCGCAGTGGGTCGCGTACAGCTCCTCGACGTGCTGACGGAGGGGCACGTCGACTCGCCGGGAGGCGGCGAGCTGGGCGAAGGCGGCGTCGAGGACGGTCGGGTCCGGGGCGAGCAGGAGGGCGCGGGCGGCGAGCTGTGCGAAGGGGCTGGGATCGGCGGCGACCGCGCGCAACCGGCGGGCGATCGCCCGTCGCGCCGTCCAGCCGGTGCCGGCCCACGGGTCGAGGATCGTGTCGCCGCGCCCGGCGAAGGCGTCGAGCTCCGCGTCGATGGCGTTGTCGGCGGGAGAGGGGTAGTAGCGCTCGAGCAGGGCGAGCCCGGGGGACCTCCGCGGGAGGACGACGTGGTCGAGTCGTCGCCGTCCCGCCTCGCTCATCGGCCCCTACGGTTCCTCGATCAGCTCTTCCTCGAGCTCGGGTTCACCGGAGTACTCCGGGAGGCTGGTGTCCAGCTCCTCGACCTCCTCCGACTCCTCCTCGAGCTCTTCGATCTCCTCGTCCTCATCGTACCGGAGCGCGCCCTTGAGGTATGGCCGAATGTCGCCAGGCCGTCCCGCAGTCGCACCGGGAAAGGAAACCTTGCCGAAGTTGGCGGGGTGAGCGAACACCTCGCGGATGATGATCCGCACCTCGTCGTCGTGGACGACGGTCAGCGCGCCCTCGTACCGGTTTCCGCCCGCGATCAGCTTCAGCAGGCGCCCCGCCACGCGCGGCTCGACCTGGCCGATCTCGGAGCGGCCGACGCTCGCCACCAGCCGGTTGCCGTCGACGTCGAGCTCAATCGCGTCTCCGGCGGACAGGCTGGCGAGCGCCTTGGGCGGGGCGAGGTTGATCAGCCGGGCGTGGCCCGTCTTGCCCATCTCCTCGATGAACAGGCCGGCGGACGCCTTCTCCGGCCGGCCGTCGCCGCGCTTCCGCTTCTCCCGCTGCTTCTGCTCCGCGGCGAGCACCCGCAGCCGCTCCACGTTGCGCTGGGCGATCCGGTTGGTGGTGTCGCGTTCGAGCGCGTGCTCGTAGGCGTCGAGCGCCTCGGTATACCGGCCCAGCTCGGCGAGCGCCTTGCCGAGCCGGTTGTAGGCATCGACGTCGGCACCGAGCTCGAGGAGTGCGCGGTTCGACTCGACCGCCGCCTCCCAGTCGCCGGTGGTCGCAGCCACGATGGCGGCGTCCTGGAGGGTGCGGCGCTGCCGCGTGCTGTTCTGGGGATCTCCGACCGTCATGGTCAACTCAGATCTCCGATCCGGGGTTTCAGGGGCGCTGTTTGTCGGCGTCTCGCCGAAAAGGGCGCCTTGTTGTAGCACCGCCCCCGATGGGTGTCAACGAGATAGGGCGGTACGCCGGCGGGGGGCCCAGTGGCGCTCAGCCGAGGTGCAGGAGGAATGCCACCACGATTCCGAGCACGGCCAGCGCCGCGAACTCCAGCAGCTCGCGCAGCGGGCGCCGGGCCTCGAGCGCATCGGCGGCGCCGGTCCAGGCGTAGAAGGCGAGCGCGACCAGGGCGGGCGCGACCGAGCCCGGCAGCTCGAGCAGGATCGCGGCGGCGGCGACCTGGGCCACGCCGAGCGCATGCAGGCCGGCTCGCCCGACGGCTCGCGCCCCACCCCAGCTCCGCCCCTCGGCGACCCGCAGCGCAAGCACGAACGCGATCGGCGCCACCAGCGCCAGCGGCGACGGCCAGGCATCGGCGCCGAACAGATGGTAGAGGCCGGCGGTGGCGGCGAACAGGATGCCGACCGGGAACAGGTCGAAGGCGAGCGCTCCGCCGGCGCCCTGGGGTCGGCGCACCTCCAGCTCCACCAGGCCCCAGCTGAGCAGCGCCGCCAGCGGCGCCCAGACGACGAAGACGGCCATGGGCGCCTCGAGCAGCGGAAGCCCAGGCGGCAGGATCCGTCCCACCAGGGTCAGGGCCACGCCGCCCAGCGGCACGCTCAGGTATCGCGCCACGCCCAGCCCGGGACGCGCCGGTCCCAGGATGGCGACCGAGCCCAGCCCGCCGATGGCCAGCTGGAGGCCGATCGCCAGTGCCAGCACCAGCGGCCCGGCCAGCCAGCCCATCGCTGCCACCGCGCCGAGCACGGCTCCCAGGATCACCGTCTCGGGCCGCTCGAGCCGGCCTGCCAGGAGGGGCATGCTGGGTATCGTCCTCCGCCAGCGGCCGATCACGCCACGAGCCTCAGCAGCTCGTCGGCGCTGCGGGTGTTGGCGAGCTGCGCGGCCGTGAGCCAGGCGCGCCGCGCGATCCCGATCGCATATCCCAGCTGGTCCAGCTCCTCGGTGCGGTGCGCGTCGGTCGAGGCGGTGAGCAGCACGCCGGCCGCCCCCGCCGCCCGCGCCAACGAGTGGTCCAGGTCCATCCGGTGGCTGCCGTTGATCTCGAGCATGGTGCCGGTGCGCGCCGCGGCGGCGAACACCGCCGGCCAGTCGAGGGCAACCGGGTCGCGGCGGTTCACGATGCGACCGGTGGGGTGCGCGATGACGTCCACGTGCCGGTTCTCGATCGCCGCCAGCGCCCGCCGGGTCAGCTGCTCGGGCGGCTGGCGGCGCGCCGAGTGGATGCTGGCCACCACCACGTCGTAGCGTGCCAGCAGCTCGTCGGGGTAGTCCAGGGTTGCGTCCGCCCGGATCTCGGCCTCCGTCCCGTGGAGGATGCGGAACGGGGCCAGCTCGTCGTTCAGGCGCGCCACGGTGGCCCGCTGCTCGTCGACGCGATCCGGCGAGAGGCCTCGCGTGATCCCGAGCCCCGGCGAGTGGTCGGTCAGGACCACGTACTCGAGGCCTCGCTCGCGCGCTCGGCGGGCCATCGCCTCGATCGAGTCGACCCCGTCGGTCCAGTCGCTGTGGACGTGCAGGTCTCCCCGCACGTCGCCCAGCTCGACCAGCGCGGGCAGGCGCCCCTCCACGGCCGCCTCGATCTCCCCGTCGTCCTCCCGCAGCTCTGGCGGGATCCAGGGCAGCTCGAGGCGGGCATAGACCTGCTCCTCGTCGGTGGCGCGCAGCAGCTCGCCGGTCTCGATCACCTTGAAGCCGTGCTCCGAGAGCGACAGCCCGCGGTCGAGGGCGCGACCCCGGAGGGCGACGTTGTGGGCGGCGCTGCCCGTGAAGTGGACGAGGTGCGAGCCCCACGCCGGCGGAGGGCAGAGCATCAGGTCGACGCGCGGCCCGTCACGCAGCAGGACGCTCGACTTGTCGGTCCCCGCCCCGAGCACCCGTTCCACGTGCGACAGGCGGTCGAAGGTCGCCACCACCGCCTGCGGGTCGTCGGTGGCCACCAGCAGGTCGAGGTCGCCGATGGTGGTCCGTCGCCGGCGGAGCGAGCCCGCGGGCTCCAGGCGCTGCACGGCGGGCAGCGCGCGCAGCTGGTCGAGCAGGGGCCCGACGAGCGCATCGGCGTCATGCAGGAGCAGCCGGCGGCGGGGCCGCTCGAGCCGATCGATCCCCTTCAGGATGTTCCGCTCGGCGCGCTCCGAGAGTCCTCGCAGCCCGCGCAGGGCGCCTGCGGCCGCGGCCCCCTTCAGCGCCTCGACCGAGTCGATCCCCAGCTCGACGTGGAGCTGCCGCACCGTGCGCGGCCCAACCCCGTCGATGCGCAGCATCTCCAGCAGCCCGGAGGGGACCTGGCTGCGCAGCCGCTCGTGGTACTCCAGCCTGCCGGTGCGCGACAGCTCCCCGAGCTTGGCGGTCAGAGCGGGGCCGGCACCGGGGAGCTTGGGCGGGGTGCCGCGCTGGAAAACGGCGGCCACGTCGTCGGGGTAGCGGTCGACCGCGTCGGCCACGCGCCGGTAGGCGACCGCCTTGTAGACCACCTCCCCAAGTATCTCGAGCATGTCGGCGATCTCGTAGAAGACCCGAGCGATCTCGCCGTTGGTGATCGGCGCTGCCTCGGTTCGCGCCACGGTCCGGGGACGGGGCATGGGTGGCCCATTCTAGAGCCGATGCGACCGGCAGCGGCCTCTGCTGCCGGTCAGAGGCCGAGCACGACGGTGGCGACCAAGAAGTAGATGACCAGCCCGGTCGCGTCGACCAGGGTGGTGATGAACGGAGCGCTCATCACGGCCGGGTCGACGCCGAATCGGCGCGCCACCAGCGGCAGCAGCGAGCCGATGAAGGTCGCCAGGGTGCAGATGGTGAACAGGCTGATCGACACCACCAGCGCGATCTCGCGCCCGAAGATCACCCATACCGGCACCAGGGCGACGACGGCCAGCATGGCGCCCAGCAGCGCCCCGACCCGCACCTCGCGGCTGATCACGCGGGTCAGGTCCGACAGCCGCACCTCGCCGACCGCCAGCGCCCGGGTGACCGTGGTGGCCGCCTGGGCGCCGGTGTTGCCACCGGTGCCGATCAGCAGGGGGATGAAGAGCGCCAGCTGCACCACGCGGTCCAGGGTGGCCTCGAAGTAGTGGAGCACGTTGACGGTCAGCGATGCCGCCACGATCAGCACGAACAGCCAGATCACTCGGCTGCGGGCGATCTGGAGGTCGGAGACCGACAGGTAGGGGCGGCCGAGCGGCTCGGCGCCGCCGGAGCGGGCCACGTCCTCGGTCTCCTCCTCCTCGAGGATCTCCATCGCGTCGTCGACGGTCACCACCCCCACCAGGCGTCCCTCGGCATCCACGATCGGCAGCGCCAGCAGGTCGGCCTCGCGGATCAGGCGGGCCACCTCCTCGCGGTCGGCCGTGACCGGGGCGGAGTAGACCTCGTGGTCCATCAGGTCGCCGACCCTCGCGTCGGCCGGGGCGAGCACGAGGTCCCGCAGCCCCAGCGCGCCGACCAGGCCGCGCTCGTCGTCGGTCACCGGCAGGGCGTACAGCGTTTCCGCGGAGTGGCCGATGCGGCGCAGCCGCTCGAGCGCATCGGCCACCGTCATCGAGGCGCGGAGGTTGGCCACCTCCGGCGACATGATCCGGCCGGCGGAGTCCTCGGGATAGCCGAGGAGGGTGGCGGTCATCCGCCGCTCGTTGGGGGGAAGACCAGCCAGCAGGCGCTGCGCGACCTTGGCCGGCATCTCCTCGGTCAGGCGGGCGCGGTCGTCCGGGTCGAGGCCCTCGAAGATCTGCCGCACCGCCGGCTCCCGGAGCGCCTCGAGGAGCTCCTGCTGGAGGGCCGGGTCGAGCAGCTCGAAAACCGCGAGGGCACGGTCCTTGGCGAGCAGCCGGAACGGGATCGCGCGCTGCTCCCGCGGCAGGCGCGCCAGCTCGTCCGCGATCTCGACCGGGCTCATCGTGCCCAGGTGCGCGTCCAGGGTGGCGAGATCGCCGCGCTCCACCAGCTCGGCGATCCCCTCCTCGTCCTCCTGCTCCCGCTCCTCGGTCACCACGTCGCGCTGAGGCTCCACGGCGGCCGATTCTACCGGCTCACTCCCTGCCCGCTGCGCCTGCAGCGGGGATCGTGCCGGCGGCGGCGGGCGGCGTCAGTCGTCGCGGGCGATCGACCGGAAGCGCGCCGGCGTCACGCCCAGGTAGCGGACGAACCAGCGCGTCAGGTGGCTCTGGTCGACGAACCCGACGGCGAGGGCGACCTCCGCAATCGAGCGGTGGCCGCGCGCGAGCATCCGGGCGGCTCGGCGCACGCGCCGCTCCCTCAGATAGGTGCCCACCGATCGCCCGTGATGGGCCCGAAAGGCTCGTGCGAGATGGCTCGGATCGACGCCCACCTCGTCAGCCAGGACGGCCAGGCTCAGCGGACGGCCACGGTGCTCCTCGACCATCTCGGTCGCACGCCGCAGCCACGCCGACGGCCTGGGCCGCGCGAGATCTCGGCGAGCCGCGACCGCCGACAGCTCGAGGGCCAGTCCTTCGAGCGCGATCGGCGCCACGTCGTCCGGGTACGACAGCTCGTCGAGCAGGCGGAGCGCGATCGGCATGCTGTCGGGCCGGCGGGACGAACGTCGCGATCGCGCATGCAGCAGCCCCGGCCGATCGTCGTCGGGCTGCACGGTGGCGACCCGCGTCGCCCCGGACGCGACGAAGGCGTTGGCGTGTCGCTCCCCGGCCGGCTCGACCACCAGCGTGCCCGGCTCGCAGGTCGCCTCGCATCCATCCCACCAGCCATCGAAACCCCCGCGGACGATCACCGCCATGGTCGCCCGGTCGTGCGAATGCGGCGGAAGCTTGAGGCCGGACGGAAAGCGGAGATCGGAGACGAGGAAGCCTGGCACCCGCAGCTGGCGGGCCTCGTCGGCCCCCAGGCTGACCGGAGCGCGTGACCCACTCACGCAACTACTACCGCACCGCGAGCCGCACAGGTTCACGCCATTCGCATACCAGTCATGCGGCATCCGTACAAGACCGAGCCGGCGCGCCCGGGCGATGGTCCGGGCGATCTCCCATTTTCGAGGTGGTTCCAGATGCACAGAATCCGCCGCTCATTCGCGGCCCTCCTGCTGACCGGTTCTCTGCTGGTCGCGGGCGCCGGTCCCGTGGCAGGCGGCAATGCCGGCATGGCGACCGGCGGAGGGCACGTCCTGTTCGCTGGCGTGATCGACCTGACCTTCTCGTTCGGCGCCGTCCAGCATTCCGATGGCACGGCCAGCGGGTCGTTCAAGCACTCCTTCGTCTTCGAGGGCCAACGGATCGAGTACTGGGGGCGCGTGACCTGCGTGAGCTTCGACGCCGCGGAGGGCCGGGCCTGGATCGGTGGGGTCCTGACGAAGGTGACCTCGACCCACCCCGCCGTCGTGGAGCTGCCGGGCGACGACGCCTGGTTCCGCGTCCTCGACGTCGCGCCCGGCGGCTCCGGCGAGCCGGACCGATCCACGTTCATGGGGTTCGAGGGGTCGGCGGGCATCATCACCTCGGAGCAGTACTGCGCCGAGATGCCATGGCCCGATGACAACGCCCGAACCCACCCCGTCGTGTCGGGCAACATCACGGTCAGCGGATGATCCAGCCGACGGCATCCGGCTGATCGGTGAGCCGGGCGGGTCAGCCCGTCCGGCTCATATCCGTCTCGCGCCGAGGCTCAGGCGCCGATGGGGTGCCAGACGGTTTTGATCTCCACGAACTCGCCGACCAGGTAGGGGCTCTGCACGGCCGCACGCAGCCAGTCGAAGCGCTCCAGCCCGCCCGCCGGGGGCCGCGCCACGCGCTTCACGTTCTCGGTCGCCAGCTCCTCGAGGCCCGCGGCGTCGGCGGGATCGGCGCCGAACAGGTCGAGCGCGTTGACGTCCATGTGCCCGGCCAGGTGGGTGAGCAGCTCGCCGCGGAGGCCGGTGATCAGGTTGACGACGCCCCCGGGAACGTCGGAGGTGGCCAGCACCTCGGACAGCGTCAC
>CAYXZN010000025.1:6360-16856 GCA_964469325.1 uncultured Steroidobacteraceae bacterium | reverse complement strand
GCAGCCGTCGCACCTCCGACACCGGCACCAGGCGCTGCCGACCGCGAGACCGATCGGTGCGCAGTCGCCCCTCGGCATCCCAGCGCCGCACCGTCTCGACGCCGACCCCAAGCAGCTCTGCCGCCTCGCCGATGCGAAGCATCCCTTCATCCATAGATATAGATGTTGGCAGATCCCTGGCGAGATATCTAGATGCGGTGGACTGCAGGGCGAGCGGTCCCCCCTCGGACGGTACCGGCGGCGGTACGATCAGGGCCCAAGCTGCTAGGAGGTGACGCGGTGGCGGTCGAGAAGCGGCTCCAGACCTGGGAGCTGTGGTACCCGGGCGGTGGGGCCACGGGCCTGCCCTTCGCACGGGGACGGCTGGATCCGACCGACGTGCTGTGGGCGCACTCGGTGCCGGGCAAGCTGACGGTGACGGTCCGCGAGGGCGACGAGCGGATCGTGGCGCACGGGGAGGCGCTGTCGCGGACCGGTGACAACACTCCCATGACCCGCTTCGAGCGGGTCGGGGACGAGGTGCGTCGCGAGGACCGCTGGCCCACTTCCGACGACCTTGGGGCGCTGGTCATCCTGCCCGGCGGCGAGGTAGGGACTCTGGTCGAGTGGTGGAACGCCCCCGACGGGATGGAGTGGCGCTGGCGGGTCGAGTTCTACAACAGCCGGCGGCCGGCGCCGGTGCAGATCGGTTGAGGGTCAGCCGCCAGAGGGCGGGATCATGCGGGCGATCTGGGCCAGGTGGTCGACGTCCTCGCCCACGATGTGGCTGACGTACGACTCGACGCTCATGGGGCCGTGCTCGGAGTGGACGCCGACGCGCCGCCAGCCGTCGCCGCCGAGCCCCTCCAGCAGCTCGAGGGTCGAGGCGCGCAGGCCGGCGAAACGGTCCAGCTCGGCCCGTACCTCCAGGTCGATGTAGCGCCGGTCGCGGGCCAGCTGCTCCTGGTCGTAGCCGGGCAGCGCCGGCTCATCCTCGGCGACCATGCGGCGCAGCCGTTCGAGGGCCCGCTCCTCGGTGTCGGCGAGGTGCGCGACCACCTCCGCGATCGCCCACTCCCCGGCTCCCGGCCGGCGCCGGAGCACCTCGTCGCCCAGGCCGCGCAGGAGCGAGCGCAGCACCACCGGGGCGCCGCGCAGCACCTTGAGGTACTCGGCACGCTCGCTGATCACCCCGCTACCATACCGCCAGCCGCCACGTGGCTGCCCGCGGCACCGGGGGATTCTGAGAGGTTTGCAGATGCCGACGCCGCACCGGGTGGTGGTGATCGACGACGACGCGGAGTTCCGGGAGCTGTTGCGCACGTTCCTCGCCGAGCTCGGGACCGAGGTGGTCGCGCTCGCCGAGCCGCCGCCCGACGTCGACGCCATCGCCAGGATCGAGCCGGACGCGGTGATCCTGGACCTGGCCTTCGAGCCCGACGACCTGTCGGGCTGGCAGCTCCTCCAGCGGCTCCGCGACGAGCCGCTGACCCGGGACCTGCCGGTGGTGGTCTGCACCGCCGCGGCCGGCGAGGTCGCCGGTCAGGAGGCGTGGCTGGCGGAGCGAGGGGTGGGCACGCTGATCAAGCCGTTCAGCCTCGAGCAGCTCGAGGCTGCGCTCGAGTCGGTCACCGAGCGGCGCTCCGGCGACGGGCGCTAGCATCCGTGGATGCCGGATCCGGCGCCCATCCGCAGCCCCCGCCTGGTGCTCCCCTTCCTGTCGGTGCCCGAGATGGAGCGGCTGATCGAGCGGGACGTCGCGGCGGTGGCGACGCCGCTGGCCGCGGACCTGTCGGAGCGCTGGCTGGCCGAGGCCGAGCCGCTGCTGCGGATCCGAGTGGCGCAGCTCCGCGACGAGCCGGAGCAGGCGCCGTGGATCCTGCGCGCGATCCTGCTCGACGGCGATCCGCCCCATCCGGCGATCGGCTTCATCAACTTCCACGACGGGCCACGCGACCGCGGCTGGGTGGAGGTCGGCTACACGATCCTGCCGGAGTGGCGGCGGCGCGGGTACGCCGCGGAGGCGGTCGCCGCGCTGTGCGGCTGGGCGCACCGGAATGGCGCGGATCGGTTCCGGGCGTCGGTCAGCCCCGCCAACGGCCCATCTCTGGGGCTGGTGGCCAAGCTCGGCTTCGGCTGGATCGGCGAGCAGTGGGACCCGGACGACGGCCTGGAGCTGGTCTTCGAGCGGACCGGCGCGCCCTAGCTATCATCGGCGCATGCCCTCCAAGCCGTTCGCGTCCACCGCCGACACCACCGAGCAGCGCAGCACCGTCGAAGAGCTGGCCGAGGGGGTCTACGGCTACACCGCCCAGGGCGACCCGAACGTTGGCTGCGTCATCGGCGACGAGGCGGTGTTGGTGGTCGACGCGCGGGCCACGCCGGCCATGGCCGATGAGTGGATCGCGGAGATCCGGCGCCTCACCGACCGGCCGATCCGCGACCTGTTCCTGACCCACTACCACGCCGTGCGCGTCCTCGGGGCCAGCGCGTATAGAGCCGAACGGATCCTCGCCCACCGCGCGACGCGCGACTGGATCGAGGAGCGCGGCCAGCAGGACTGGGAGAGCGAGATGGGCCGCTTCCCGCGACTGTTCCGTGCGGCCGAGACGATCCCCGGCCTGACCTGGCCCACGGAGGTGTTCGAGGAGCCGATGACCGTCGACCTGGGCGCGCGGGTGGTCGAGCTGCGCTGGCTGGGGCGCGGGCACACCGCCGGTGACGCCGTGGCCTGGCTGCCCGACGAGAAGGTCTGTTTCGCCGGCGACCTGGTCGAAGCGCGGGCCGCCCCGTACATGGGCGACGCGCACGTCGACGACTGGCGCTCGGGGACGCTCGACGGCGTGGCCGCGCTGGGCCCGACGGCCATGGTCGGCGGCCGCGGTCCCGCCATCCGCGGCGCGGAGCAGGTGGCGGCCGCAATCGAGGACACGCGGGCCTTCCTGTCGACCACCTTCGACCTGACCGCCCAGGTGCGGGACGCGGGCGGCACCCTGCGCGAGGCGTTCCGCGCCGTGTACGACGCGCTGGCGCCGCGCTACGCCGGCTACCCGATCTTCGACCACTGCATGCCGTTCAACGTGCAGCGCTCGTGGGACGAGCTGGCGGGCATCGACCACCCGCGGATCTGGACCGCGGAGCGCGACCGCGAGGTCTGGGAGGCGCTCTCGGACTGACGCTAGGCGACGCCTATCATCGGCGAATGGCTGAGAGCGGCCACCACGTCATCGTCGTCGGCGCCGGGCCGGTCGGGCTCACCCTGGCCGGGCGGCTGGCCCAGCGCGGCGTGGCGGTGACGGTCTGCGAGCAGGCTCCGCGGCACGAGAGGGAAGGCTCCAAGGCGCTGTGCATGCAGCGCGAGACGCTGGAGATCTGGGCGCGGCTGGGCATCGGCGAGCGGATCGCGGAGCGCGGCGTCCAGTGGCGCGTCGGACGCACCTACTTCCGAGGGCGCGAGCTGTTCAGCGTCACGCTGCCCGGCGGCGAGGACGACCACTTTCCGCCGTTCGTGAACATCAGCCAGACCGAGGTCGAGCAGCTCCTGCTGGCCCGCCTGGCGGAGCTGGGGGTCGACGTCCGCTGGGGGCACCGGGTGACCGAGCTGCGCCAGGACGCCGACGGGGTGGACGTGACCTGCGAGACGCCCGACGGCCGGCAGTCCCTCCGCGCCGCCTGGGTGGTCGGAGCCGATGGCGCCCACTCATCGGTGCGGCACCTGCTGGGCGTCGGATTCCCGGGACACAGCCACGCCGACCGGTTCCTGATCTGCGACGTCCGGGCGCGGCTCAGCTTCCCCAACGAGCGCCGGTTCTTCTTCGACCCGCCCTGGAACCCCGGCCGCCAGGTGCTGGTCCATCCGCAGCCGGACGGCGCCTGGCGCATCGACTGGCAGCTCCCGCCGGACGCCGATATCGACGCCGAGCGCGCCGACGGGCGCCTCCACGAGCGCATCCGCGAGGTGGTCGGCGATGCCGACTACGAGCTGCTGTGGATGACCGTCTACCACTTCCACCAGCGGCTCACGGAGTGCTGGCGGGTCGGGCGCGTATTCCTGGCCGGCGACGCCGCGCATCTGTTCGCCCCGTTCGGGGCGCGCGGCCTCAACTCGGGCGCGTGCGACGCGGAGAACCTGTCCTGGAAGCTGGCCGCGGTGCTGGGCGGGGATGCTCCGGAGCGGCTGCTCGACACGTACGAGCAGGAGCGCGGCGCGGCGGCGCGCGAGAACCTCGCGGTCACCGACGCCACCATGCGCTTCATGGCGCCCCAGGACCCGCTGCGGCGAGCCTGGCGCAACCTGGTGCTGCGCGCCTCGCCGCGGATGGGTTGGTTCCGGCGTCGTGTGAACTCGGGGCGGCTGGCGGAGCCGTTCAGCTACCTCGGCTCGCCCATCGTGGCGCCGGGTGCCGGTGAGCCGGGGCTTCCGCGGCTGGGGGCGGTCGCGCCTGACGCGCCGTGCTCGGCAACCCTCGACGGTCGGCCGATCCGGCGCCTGCGGGAGCTGCTGGGCGACGGCTTCGTCCTGCTGCTGGCCGGAGCGGGCGCGGCGCGGGCCGTGTCAGGCGCGCCCCGCGGCTGCCGGCTGCTGGTGGTGGACGGCGACGCGCTCCCCGGCGGGATCGAGGTAAAGGATCCCGACGGAGCGCTGGTCCGAACTTACGCTCCTGACGGCCCGCGGGCCTGGCTCATCCGTCCCGACGCGCACCTCGCCGATAGCTTCGCGGTGAAGCGGGGGATCGACCTCGAGCAACGCGCGGCAGCGGCGATGGCGATGGCGCTCGGCCGGCCCGGCTCGGCTCAGTAGTCGTAGAAGTCGTCGTCGGAGCTCGAGCCGGCCCGCTGCCCATCGGGTGCCACCGCGAACCAGACGCCGCCCACCTCCTGGCCGTTCAGGTCGCCAGGGGCGCCGTCGCCGGCGAAGTGGTAGAGCGGGACGCCGTCGATCGTCACCTGGAGGCTGCCGTCGTCACGGGTGATGGTGCCCAGCTCGCCCTCGACGCCGTCGCCGGCGACCAGCTCCGCCTCGTTCTCGACCGTCAGCGGGGGCCAGCTCTGGGCGCAGTCGCCGGTGCAGCTGCTCTCATTCGCGGCGTCGTTGGTGAACAGGTAGAGAGTGCGACCATCGGCATCGGTCAGGATCGGTCCCAGGTCGGACTCGGCGACCACCACCACGGCGTCGGCCATCGGCTCCTCGGTCGGCTCGTCCGTCGGCGTCGCCATCGGCGCCTCGGTGGGCGAGCCGGTCTCGGCCGGCGCGGTCGGCGACGGGCTGGCGCCGGTCTGGGCCGCGCGGCAGCCGGCCAGGATCAGGATCAGCGCCGCGAGGAGCGGCAGCGATGCTCGCGCGCCGGGTCGAGCTGGTCTGTTCACGGGAGCCTCGCGCAGGTGCATGTGTCGGTCCGTACGGGGCAGGTTACGACCGCTAGCATGCGCCGATGAGCTCGCTCGGCCTGCGCGACGTCCCCGGCCTCCAGGTCGGGCACTGGACCGATGCGGACGGCGCGACCGGTTGCACCGTCGTTCTGGCCGGCGACGGAGCGGTGGCCGGGGTCGACGTGCGCGGCTCGGCGCCGGGCACCCGCGAGACCGACCTACTGCGGCCGACCGCACTCGTGGAGCGGGTGCATGCCGTCTGTCTGGCCGGTGGGTCCGCCTTCGGCCTGGCTGCCGCGGACGGGGTGATGCGGTGGCTGGCGGAGCGGGGGATCGGCTTCGAGACGGGGATCGTCCCGGTGCCCATCGTGCCGGCCGCGATCCTGTTCGACCTGGGGGTGGGCCGACCGGTCTGGCCCGGACCCGACCAGGGATTCGCCGCCTGCGAGGCGGCGGTCCGCTCCGACGAGCCGCTTGAGGGCCGTGTCGGGGCCGGGGCCGGCGCGACGGTCGGGAAGCTGTCGGGGCTCACCTCGGCGGTGCCGGGCGGCGTGGGGACTGCCGGCCGACGCCTGGAGGACGGGACCATGGTCGCCGCGCTGGCGGTCACCAACGCGGTGGGCAACGTGGTGGCCCGTGACGGCAGCCTGCTCGCCGGCTCGCCGGCCCCGGAGACGGGACCGGCGCCGCCGCCGTGGGGGAACACCACCCTGGCGGTGATCGGGACCGACGCGCCGCTCGACCGGGCCGGGTGCCGTCACCTGGCGATGCTCGGCCACGACGCGCTGGCGCTCAGCATTCGCCCGGTCCACACCATGTTCGACGGGGACGTCGTCTTCGCGCTCGCCACCGGCAGTGGAGAGCGGCCGCCGCCGGAACGGCTGCTGGCGCTCGGGATTGCGGCGGTGGAGTCGCTGCGCGACGCGATCGAGCGGAGCGTGACGATCGGCCGCTAGCGAGCCTGCTCCGCGTCCCCCGCCTGCAGGCTGTCCTCGTAGGCGGCCAGCTCCTCGTCGCTGATGCGGTAGGTGTGGCGCTCCTCGGGGTAGGTGCGGCCGCGGACGTCGGCCGCGAACGTCTCCAGCGCGACGCGGACCTCGGTCGCCAGGTCGGCGTAGCGCTTGACGAAGCGGGCGGTGTGCCCCTCGGTCAGGCCCAGCAGGTCGTGGTACACCAGCACCTGGCCGTCGCAGCCGGGACCGGCGCCGATGCCGATGGTCGGGATGCCCAGGGCGGACGTGATCCGGGCCGCGACGGGTGCCGGCACCGCCTCCAGGACGATCGAGAAGCATCCCGCCTCCTCCAGCGCCAGCGCGTCGGTGTGGATACGCCGCGCCGCGGCGGCGGTCCGCCCCTGGGCCTTGTAGCCGCCCAGGGCGGTGACCGACTGGGGAGTGAGGCCCACGTGACCCATCACCGGGATCCCGGACTCGACGATGGCGCGCACGCGCGGGAGCATTCGTCCCGCCCCCTCGAGCTTGACGGCGTCCGCGTTCGCCTCCTTCACGAAGCGGATGGCATTGCCGACCGCCTCCTCGTCGCTTACCTGGTAGCTGCCGAACGGCATGTCGCCCACCACCAGCGGGCGGCGCACGGAGCGGGCGACGGTGCGCGTCATGAACAGCATCTCGTCCATCGTCACCGGGACCGTCCCCTCGTGACCCAGCACCACCATCGCCGCCGAGTCGCCGACCAGCAGGACGTCGATTCCCGCCGCCTCCGCCAGCCGCGCCCCGGGCGCGTCGTAGGCGGTCACCATCACGATCGGCTCGCCGCGGTCCTTCATCTCGGCCAGCTCGGGGAGCGTCAGCTTGCGAAGCTCCCCGGCGGCGGTGTGGCTCTGGGTCATTCCTTCTCCTCGGTCCCCGGCGGGGACGTGGCGGGTTCGAGCGGGACGTTGTCGACCAGGCGCGTGCCGCCCACGCGGACCGCGGCGACCAGCGTCGGCACACCGAAGTCTGCGACGGCGACGTAGTCCACGTCCAGCGCGGCCAGCTCCACGCGCGCGGCCGCGACCGGGTCCTCGCCGCTGCGGTGCGCCGCCGCTCCAGCCGCCAGCGCCCGGGGCAGCGCCAGCGCCGTGGCCCGCTCCTCTGGCGAGAGGTACACGTTGCGCGACGAGACGGCGAGGCCATCGTCGTCCCGCACGGTGGGCACCACCCGCAGCTCGATCGGCAGGTCGAGGTCGCCGATCAGCTGTCGGATCACCGCCACCTGCTGGGCGTCCTTCTGGCCGAAGTACACCCGGTCGGGGCTGGCGGCGTTGAAGAGCTTGAGGCAGATGGTGGCCACGCCCCGGAAGTGGCCGGGGCGGGAGGCCCCCTCCAGGATCTCGCCCAGCCGTCCCACCTCCACCCAGGTGTCGAAGCCGGGCCGATACATCTCGTCGGGCGCGGGGACGAACAGCACGTCCACGCCCGCCCGCTCGGCCAGGACCGCGTCTCGCTCCTCGTGGCGAGGGTAGCGCTTCAGGTCCTCTCCCGGCCCGAACTGGGCGGGGTTGACGAACAGGCTGGCGACGAGCGTCGCGCACTCGGCCCGCGCGGCGGCGAAGAGGGCCAGGTGGCCGTCGTGGAAGGCGCCCATGGTGGGCGCCAGCCCGACCGGGCCGGCGCTCCGGCGCGATGCGAGGCCGGCACGCAGCCCGGCGACGCTGCGGGCGATCTGCATCAGGCCCTGGTGGCGTCGGCGAGTGCCCGGTAGAGCGGCTCGACCTCCGGGGCGCGCTGCCGGAGCGCAGCCAGGTGGGCCTCCACCGTCGCCCAGTCGCCGCGGGCGATCGGCCCGGTCAGCTCGAAGCCGTTGGCGATGGTCTGTCGCATCAGGGGCACCAGCGCGTCGGGCGGGGCGTTCGCCTCGGCCAGCAGCCTCGACGCCGTGCGGTAGAGGGTGACCAGGAAGTTGGAGGCGATCACCGCGCCGGCGTGGTAGAGGGCGCGGTCGGCATCGGCCAGGTCGAACGGGTGGAGTCCAAGCGTCCGGGCCAGCCAAAGGGCGCGTTCCCGCGCCTCGGGGGTCTCCGCGGTGACCGCGCCCCATGCCCCGTCGAGCTGGGCCGCGCCGCCGCCGGGCAGGAAGGTCTGGAGCGGGTGGACGCTGAAGCGGCGCCGGTGGGGGTCGAGGGCGGCCAGCGGGGTGGCCCCGCTCACGTGGGCGATCCACGGGCCGGCAGGGACGGAGGCCGCGACGCGCCCGATCTCGCCGTCGGGGACGCACAGCAGGACGAGATCGTGGTCAGCGGCGCGGACCGGCTCCCGGCCCGGCAACGGGACCGCGAGGCCGCGTTCGGCCAGCCTGGCGGCGATCCCCGAGCCAGCCCGTCCGGCCCCCACGACCCATACCGACTCGAACACGGCTCTACTCCTCGCGCGGTGCGCTGAGTCTATCCGCCCTCGCGCCCCATCACGAGCACGACGTACGGCGGTTCCTCCTCGCTGGTCATGCGCACCGACCACT
Organism: uncultured Steroidobacteraceae bacterium; assembly: GCA_964469325.1. Taxonomy (GTDB): domain Bacteria; phylum Chloroflexota; class Limnocylindria; order QHBO01; family QHBO01; genus CAYXZN01. The sequence continues at coordinate 8,051 of CAYXZN010000025.1, read as the reverse complement.
CGTCGATCCGGGTCTCCGCCTCCAGCGGCGCCACACGGCCCCAGCCGCCCAGCGTCTCCGCCACCCACGCCGACAGCGCCTCGTCGACCTCCAGCGCCTCGCCGATCACGACCACGTAGGCGACCAGCGTGTCGGACGGATCGCGGGTCTCGTCGTACGGGACGCTGACCACCATCTGCTCGATGGGGGAGCCGACCAGGTCGACCTCGGCCCCGTCCGCGCGCCCCAGCCGGTGATGGGGACCCGCGTCCGTGAACCGCATCCCGAACCGCTCGGTGAGCACTGACTCAACCCGCGCCAGCTGCGGGTCGGCCGTCTCGTGGGTCGTGTGGCCCGGGCTGGGCGACGCGGCGGCAGGATCGCAGGCGGCCAGGACCGCGAGCATCAGCGGTGTCGCCAGCACGAAGGAGAGCCGATGCCGTCCGACCAGGCCGAACATGGGCGCGAACGTAGCACGGAGCGCGCCGCCCGACCCGAAGGTAACCTTTCGGCCGCGCCCTCCACGAACGTAACCTTGTCGCGATGGCCTCGTTTTACGGTCTGAAGGTTGGATCTCAGCAGGTGTCGCCCGCAGCCCGCGAGTTGACCCAGCTCGTCGATGCCGCCAGGGGCGGCGACATGGAGGCGTTCGGAGCGTTGTTCGATCAGTGCTACCCGGCGGTCTACCGCTACGCGTACGCGCGGGTGCGTGGCGTGAGCGAGGCCGAGGACGTTGCGGCCGAGACGTTTGCGGCCGCCTTCCGGGCGCTGCCGCGCTTCCGCTGGCAGGGCGCGCCGTTCGAGGCCTGGCTGTTCCGGATCGCCGCCTCGAAGGTCGCCGACCAGCGGCGGGCCACCGCCCGCCATGCCGGCACTCAGCCGCTGGAGGAGAGCACCGAGCCGACCGATGAGCGCGACCCGGCGACCGTGGTCGCCGAGGGTGAGCGCAACGCCGAGCTGATGGCGGCCATCGAGCGACTCCCCGCGCCGCAGCGCGACGTCATCCTGCTCCGCTTCTTCGCGGGCCGCTCGCTGGAGGAGGTGGCGCGGTCGATGAAGCGCTCGGTGGGCGCGATCAAGCAGCTCCAGTTCCGCGCCGTGGCCCGTCTGCGCGACGAGGTGTGGCGATGATCGAGCGGCTGCGGCGCCGCTGGCGTCGGCAGGATCCACGCGCCGACTCGCTCGAGGCGCTGCTGTCCGGGGCAGGGACCGAGTCTCAGCCGGCGGTGGACGCCGGCCTGGGCGAGCTGGTGAACGAGCTGCGAGCGGTCTCGGACGCTCCACCGTCTCCCCGCGTGGGCGAGCTCCGCCGCCTGGTGCTCGCGGCCGCGCCCGCCGCGCGTCGCCGCCGGCGCCCCTACCTGGCGGTGGCGCTGGCCGCCGTTCTCACCGTGGCCGTTGCCGGGACGCTGGCGGCCTCCTCGTCGGAGCTCGCGCGACCGATGCGCGAGGCCATCGACTCCTTCCTGCATGAGCTCCGGATTCCGCCCTTCGATCGGGAACTGCCCGGTCCGGCCGGCCCGCCGGGACCGCCGGACATCCAGCCGGGCCCGCCGGTGACCGTTCCCGGCCCCGCCGGTCCCCCGCCCGCCCCGCCGCAGCCGGCCGCGCCGCCGACCGAGGCGCCCCCGACCGAGGCGCCCCCGGGCGACGAGGGGCCGCCTCCGGCCGTTCCGGACCCGCCGCTACCGGATCCGGAGGCCACCGACCCC
>CAYXZN010000025.1:0-6260 GCA_964469325.1 uncultured Steroidobacteraceae bacterium | reverse complement strand
GCCGCCTCCGGCCGTTCCGGACCCGCCGCTACCGGATCCGGAGGCCACCGACCCCCCGGTTCCGCCGCCCGGACCGCCGGACGACCTGCCGTCGCCGACCGGTGACCCGAGACCTTGAGCGGTCCGGACCTGGATCCGTAACCTACGAGCCGGTTCGCCGTTCTGACTGGTACACCGGAGCACGAGACGCCGGGCGGCGGGCAGCGCCGCAAGACCAACAAGGATCAGGAGAGGTGAATGGACTGGTTGATTGAGCTGCTGGCGGCGACCGCCGTGGCCTTCGGGGGAAGCGGCGGCGGGGAGCCGCCCGAGGCGCCCGAGGTCCAGGGTTCCGACGAGGTGACCACGGCACAGGCCGACCTGGCCGGGCTTGCCGAGCAGATCGTCTTGCACCTGCAGTCGGTCGCGCTGATCGCGAACGAAGATGCCGCCGACGGCCTCACCACCGCTCAGGACGCCGTGACCAACGGCCTGAACCAGGCCCAGTCGGCGCTCGAGCAGGCCGCCGAGGCCGCCGGACAGGGCGGCGACGGCGAGGACGCGGACGCCGACGGCGGACCGCCGTTCGAGCCTCCGGTCCCGAGCGAGGTCGGTCCGGCAGGGGGGATTCCGGGTCCGGGAGGCCCGTAGCCGCGACGCCGCACTCGGACGCGGCGCTCGCAAGGCCGATCGAGGGAGGCGCAGCGCGCCTCCCTCTCGCTTTTCGGTCCGGCTGCCGCGTCGCTCCCCGGGTCAGCCGACCCCGGTAGCGGCTGGGCGCGGCTCGCCGGGCATCAGCAGCAGGGCCGCCAGCGGGACGGCGGCGACCAGCAGCTGGGCGGTGACGAACCCGGGGAGCGGACCGCTCGGCAGCAGCGGCAGCGCCAGCCCCGCCTGCACGATGGCGCTGGTGACGGCCGCGCCGATCGCCCCGCCAAGGAAGAAGCAGAGGTTGTAGATTCCCACCGCCAGCGGCTGCCGCTCGTTCTCGAAGGCGTGCGTCAGCTCGTTGAGCAGCGGGGGATTGAGGAGCCCGAAGCCCAGGCCCAGGGAGGCGAGCGCGGGCAGGGCGACGACCAGCCCCACCGTCTGCGCGCCCAGCGCCAGCGCCAGCGCGCCGATCCCGAGCGCCGCCAGGGACAGGCGTGTCGTCCACACCCGGCCGATCCGCGCCTCGACCCAGGCGCTCGACGGGGACGCGATGCCGGCGGCCACGGCCATCGGCAGCAGGACCAGCCCGAGCGGGATGCCGTCGAGGCCGTAGACGCGGGCGGCCAGGATCGGGACGCTGACGATGGTGCCGATGTACGCGCTCATCCCGATCGCGCCCAGCGTCACCACACGGCGGAACGTCCGATCGGCCACCACCGCGCGTGGAACGAAGCCATCCGGGACGCGGCTCGTGCGCCGCACGAGCGCGAGCGCGGCGAGGGCCACCGCCACCGCGGGGACGACCGTGATCGCCGTCACGCCCAGCACCGGACCGCGGTTCAGCACGAGTGCCAGCCCCAGCGCCACGACGGCCACCAGCCCGGCCCCCGGCGCGTCGAAGGCCCGCCGCGGTCCGCGGTCGTCCCGCCCGCCCTGGGTCAGCTGGAGCATGACGACGGCGGGCACGGCCACGATGCCGATCGAGACGGCGGCGCGCCAGCCGATCAGGTCGAGCAGGAGGCCGCCGATGATCGGCCCCGCCGCCTGGCCGGCCCCGACCGACGCCACGATCACGCCCAGCGCCTGCCCCCGCTCGCGCCCCTGGAACCGGCCCGCGATGAGCGCGGTCGACAGGGTCGGGATGGCGCCCGACCCGAGGCCCTGGAGCAGCCTGGAGGCGATCAGCAGCTCGAGCGACGGCGCCACCGCCGCGGCCAGGCTGCCGAGACCGAGCAGTGAGACCCCCGCCACCAGCGCGGGGGTGAGCCCGATCCGCGACGCGACGCCGCCGAACAGGGCGGTCGCCACCGCGAAGGTGGCGCTGTACCCGAACACGATCCAGCCGGTATCGGCCGGGCCGGCCCCGAACTCGGCGCCGACCTGCGGCTGGGCCAGCGACGCCGTCGTGTTGGTGGCGACCGTGATCAGGACCAGCGAGGCCAGGGTGGCGACCAGCGCCCAGCGACGGGTCACCTGGGGCAAGCGGCTGCGTGGTGGATCACGCCGCCACGGTAGCCGGACCGGGTGCGGCCGGTCCGATCAGTTGAGAACGGTGGGACCGGTGCCGGGAGCCGGCAGCTCGTCCAGATCGAGCTCCACGAGCGGGCTGGCGGCGATCATGGGCTCGGCGGGGACGCGCCACGCTCGCGCGATCCGCTCCAGGACCTCCCGGCGCCGCGTCGGCTCGGTCACCGGCACCGCGCGGGCGGGGAGATCGACCGCCAGCGACTCGTCCTTCAGGTGCAGCGTCAGGGCTGGACGCGCCAGCACGTTCGCGTACCAGTCACGCCGCCCGGGCCGCCCGCTCAGGTAGATCCGACCGTCGAGCTCGTGCGCCACGATCGGGATCCGGCGCGGCACTCCGCTCCGCCGGCCGGTGGTGGTGATCTCCACCAGCCCGCCGCCGGCGAGGGAGCCTCGAACGTCCACCAGCACCACCCTACGCCTCCACCTCGATGCTCCGCTCCTGGCTGCCGCGCACCAGCTTCAGCTGCAGCCGACCCTCGCCGCCGGCCAGCACGTCGAACAGCTCGTCGACGCTGGTCAGCGGCCGTCCCGCGGCAGCGGTGATCAGGTCTCCCTCCTGGATCCCGCTCCTGGCCGCCGGCCCGTCCGGCTCGACCTCGCGCACCAGGATTCCGTCGAGCTCGGGCAGCCCCACCGCCCGCCGCAGCTGACGGGCAACGTGGGGCGGCGCCACCGCGATCCCCAGCCGGCGCCGGCGCGGCGCCTCGCCCCGCCCGAGGGCCTTGACCCGCTCGCGCAGCCCCGCGTCCGCCGCGATGGCGAGGTAGAAGCCGCCGCCCAGCCGGTTGGTGTTGATGCCCAGCAGCCGCCCGTCGACGCCAACGATGGGCCCGCCGGACGAGCCGGGCATCAGCGGGGCGGTGTGCTCGACCGCCCCGCTCACCCGCCGTCCCCGCGGCCCGCGGAACGAGCGACCCACGCCCGAGACGAAGCCGAAGGTGACCCGCACCCCGTTGCCGGCCGGGTTCCCCAGCGCGACCACCGGCGCGCCCACCGACAGCGAAGATGCGTCGCCCCAGTCGAGGGCGGCCGCGCCGCCGGTATCGGCCTCCAGCATCGCCAGGTCGCCATCGGCGTCCACACCCAGTGCGTGGGCCTGTGCCTCCCGTCCATCGGCGAAGAAGACGCGAGGCGCCTCGCCGTGCAGGTTGTGGGCGTTGGTGACGATCCTCCCCTCGGCGACCACCAGGCCGCTTCCACCGCGCCAGCGGTTGCCGATGCCAACCACCGAACCGCCTGCCCGCTCGGCGATCGCCGTGATCTCCTGCCCCAGCTCGCTCAGGGCGCTCATGCGTTCCTCCGGTAGTAGGTAGTAGAGTGTGACTTGCAATGAGCAAGTTACTACTCCCGGCCGGCATGTCAAGCGGGTTGGCGTACGATCCCTTCATGCCCGACACCCCGCTCGCCGTCGCACTGGAACGGGTCGGCGACCGGTGGAGCCTGCTGCTGGTGGAGGCGCTCCTCGTCGGCCCTCGCCGCTTCAACGAGCTCCAGGCCGACGTGTCGGGGATCGCGCCGAACATCCTGTCGGACCGGCTGCGGCGGCTGGAGGGCGAGCGGGTGGTGCGCGCCACTCCCTACAGCGAGCGCCCGCCGCGGCAGGTGTACGAGCTGACCGCCGAGGGGCACGAGCTGGCCGGCGCGCTGCGGCTGCTGGCCGACTGGGGTGCCCGCTCGGCCCGTGACGCGGAGCCGATTCGCCACGCCGCCTGCGGGACGCCGGTCGAGGCGCGCTGGTACTGCACCACCTGCGACCGCGCCGTGGCCGGCGAGGAGGCCGAGGAGCTCCCCCGCCTCTAGGATCCGGCCGCACCCCAGCCTGGTCTGCTCGGTCGTCAGCGGCGAGTGCCGGTCACCACCACCAGCGGCCGGTGCCAGCCGAACGCCGTGCGCGGGAGTGCGCGCATGCGGTCCAGGGTGGCCATCCGCAGGCGCTGCCGCGTCCGGTGGTCGAGGCGCTCGAACAGCTCGTCCTCGGCCCAGTGCTCGAGCATGGCCAGGTACGAGTCGGGGTCCCAGTCGTGGTCGAGCCAGACCGGCTGCGCGCTGACCGACCCGAACCCGGCCCGGCGCAGCTCGGCCGCGGCGGACCTGGGCGACGAGTACGGGCGAGGGTCGGCTCCGCGGGGCGTGGGCTCGATCTCCAGCTCGGCGAGTGCGTCGTGGAAGGCGTCATCGGGCTCGAAGGGCTGGTCGTCGGCGAGCCAGGTGATGGAGGCGAAGCGGCCGCCGCGGCGCAGCACGCGCCGGGCCTCGCGGAGCACCGCCGCCCGGCTGGAGACGAGCTGGATGACGAATGCCGTGACCACCACGTCGGCCTGCTGGTCGGGGAGTGGCAGACGGGTCGCGTCGCCCACCACCAGCTCCAGCCGTCCGTCCGCGCCCGGCCCCAGGCGGCCGGCTTCCCGGCGTGCCAGCCGCAGCATCTCGGCCGACACGTCGACCCCGGTCACGCGCGCGGAACGCCATCGGCGCAGGATCTCGAGCGCCACCGTGCCGGTCCCGGTGCCGACGTCGACCACCCGCGCATCGGCCTGGCTGTCGAGCGCATCGGCGACCACGTCGGCCAGTCGTCGCGCGGACGGCGCGATGACCGGGCCCCACCAGCGCTCGTAGTCGTCGGCGAAGGCGTCGTAGGCGGCCTGGGACATCCAACCGATGGTACGACCTGCCTTCCTATACTGGCCGCCGATGGAGAAACCCTGCCGGGAGGCCCGCTCCTGAGCGGCCCGGGGCTGCTCGGCTTCGCGACCGCCGAGCCCGACGGCGACTGGTCGGCCGACGTCGCGGTGCTCGGAGTTCCGCACGGCGTGCCCTACCCGTTCGCCGACGCTGGAGCCTGCGCCGATGCGCCCGAGGCGATCCGGCGCCGCTCGCAGCGCCTGGCGCGGTACGCGCACCACCACGACTTCGACCTGGACGGGCCGATGCTGCCCCTTGGCCCCGACGGCGCCCCGCTGCTGCGGGTCGCCGACCTGGGCGACGTGGCGGGGAGCGTCGACGACGCAGCCGGCAACGCGGCCCGAGCCGAGATGGCCGTGCGCGGAGTGGTCGAGCGGGGAGCGGTGCCGATCGTCCTGGGCGGCGACGACTCGGTGCCGATCCCGGTCCTGCGCGGCCTGGCCGGCAGCGGGCCGCTGGCGGTGCTCCAGGTCGACGCGCACCTCGACTTCCGCGACGAGGTGGCGGGGATGCGCGACGGCTACTCGAGCCCCATGCGGCGGGCGGCGGAGATGGCGCACGTGGCCGGCATCGTCCAGGTCGGGCTGCGCGGGGTCGGCAGCGCCCGAGAGGACGACGTGCGCGCGGCCCAGGCGGCGGGGAACGTCCTGGTCGCCGCGCGCGAGCTGCGGCGATCCGGCGTCGACGCCGTCCTCGGTGGGCTGCCGCCGGAGCCGCTCTTCGTCAGCTTCGACTGCGACGGCCTCGACCCGTCCGTCTGCCCGGCCGTCAACTCGCCATCGCCGGGCGGCCTCTCCTACGACGAGGCCGCCGACCTGCTCTCGGGCGCAGCCGCGCGCCGCCGCGTGGTGGGTGCGGCGTTCACGGAGCTGGTGCCAGGGCGGGACCTCAACGAGATCTCCGCCCTGGTGGTGGTGCGGCTGGTGATGCGCCTGCTGGCCGCCATGGCGCGGACCAGCAGGCGCGGCTAGTCCCGGATCCTTTCGCCGCTCATCGCCTTCCCGGCCGGCCTCCGGTCCTCTCCAGGGCCAGGCCGATCAGCACCGGGTCGTGGTCGGAGGACCGGTACGCTCCCGGAGCCGTGATGGTCGGGTCGAACCAATCCAGGAAGCGTGGCTCGTCCGCGTTGATGTGCCAGGTCGCCGTTCCGGTCACCTGTGCAGCCATGCTCGGCGTCGCGAGCGCGTGGTCGAGCGACCCCCGGCCGATGAACGGGGCGGCGAACAGGGCGAAGAAGTTGTAGGAGTACGGATCAGCATCGTACGTCGTGACGAGGTTCACCAGTTCGCTTTCGAGCGTGGTGATCGGGTCTTCCCGCATGTAGGCGTTCATGTCGCCGACCACCAGGACATCGCCGTCGCGTGTCTGCAGCTGGGCCACGAACTCGAGGAGCGCCTCGGCTTCCTCGACTCGCTTCAGGT
>CAYXZN010000024.1:0-16936 GCA_964469325.1 uncultured Steroidobacteraceae bacterium | reverse complement strand
AGGGGCGATCGACGTCGCCACCCGGGGTGCCGGCCTCACCCGCAGCGGCCGGGAGCTGCCCGGACCCCACCTGCTCGAGGCGGCCGAGCTGGTGCGAGCCGCACGCCCGCTGGCCGAGGGCTCGCTCGCCGACCTCGCCCGGCTCAATGGCACCCTGGCCGCCGCGGCGGCGCTGCCGGCGCGGGTGGAGCCTCGCATCAGCCCGGTCGCGCTCGACGGCCTGGCGGCGCAGCTGGAGGCGGCGGCGGCCGCAGCGGACCAGTTCGTCCAGCTGCGCTGGGCGACAGAGGACGTGCTGGCGGCCCTGGAGCGGGCGCTCGCCACCCTCGACGACGGGGAGCTGGAGGCTGCGCTGGCCGACGCCGCCGAGGCCCGCACGGCCCTGGCCCGCGTCGCCGCGTGGCGCGCGGAACGCGACGGAGCCCCGACCCTTCCCACGCTCCCGCTGTGGTCCGTCACGGCGGGTCGGCTCGTCGAAGCCCTGGCGGCCCTGGCAGAGGCCGCCCTCGCGGATGACAAGGCGGCCGCTGAGCGGGCCGCCGACGAGTTCGAGACCGCCAGCGGGGAGGCCAGGCGGGCGGACCTGGCGCTCGGAATCGCGCTTGCCGAGGGCGGCGGGGCGATCACCGGCGTAGCGCTCTCCCAGCTGGCCGACGCACTGGGCCAGACGGAGCTCGCCCTCGAGGCGGCGCGGCAGATCGCGGATGCCTGAGCGTCGCCTGCAGAGCGGTGAGCTGCTGGCGGCCCGCTACCGGATCGAGGCGGTGATCGGCCGGGGTGGCATGGCCGTCCTGTACCGGGCCAGCGACGAACGTCTCGGCCGTCGCGTGGCCTTGAAGCTGCTCGCCGAACCGTACGTCGACCAGCCCGAGTCGGCCGAGCGGTTCCTGGCCGAGGCGCGGACCGCCGCGTCGCTCTCTCATCCGAACCTCGTCCACGTGTACGACTCGGGGGTCGACGCCGGGGCCCACTTCATCGTGATGGAGCTGCTCGAGCGCTACCGATCGCTGCGCGAGCTGCTCGCCGATGAGGGGCCGCTGCCGGCTGACCGGGCCGTCGGGCTCGCCGTCGAGCTGCTGGACGGACTGGCGGCCGTGCACCGGCGCGGCCTCGTGCACCGCGACGTGAAGTCGGCCAACGTGATGGTCGGACCAGGCCCGGCGAAGCTGATCGACTTCGGGATCGCAGAGGCGACCAGCCGCCGCGCCCGGGAGTCGGCGGCCATCGGCTCGCTGCCCTACATGGCTCCCGAGCAGCTGCGCGGGGAGGCGGCCACGCCGCGATCCGACCTGTTCGCGCTGGGCGTGGTGCTCTACGAGGCCACCACGGCGCGACTCCCGTTCGGAGGGTCCACGCCCGACGAGGTGCTGCGGGCGCAGCGCGCCGGACCCGCCCCTCCCCGGCGCCTGGCAACCATGCCCGCGCGTCTCGATCGCGCCATCGTCCAGGTCCTGTCGCCCGATCCGGAGCGCCGTTTCGTGGACGCCGGGGCGATGTCCACCGCGCTACGGTCGATTTCCGACCCGGGAGATGCCGCGGCGGCGCCTGCCCGTGGCGCCGGGCCCGCCGCAGACGACGGCTACGTGCCACCGCTGGTGCGCCGCTCGGCGCCGCCACCGGCGCGGCCCGGCCGGGCGCCACGCGACCCGGGACGTCAGCGTGGCTGGCTGCCCATCCTGCTCGGGGTCGGCGTGGGGCTGCTGCTGACGGCGGTGGTGGCCGGCCTGGTGCTGCGGCTCGACCCGGGACTGCCCGCCGGCTCCCCGTCCCCGGCCGGCCCGACGCCGACCGGCACGCTGGCGCCGGGCATGGTGCGCGTCCCCAACGCCATCGGCCTCTCGGAAGCCGAGGCCGAGGCGCTCGCGAGTGAGTCGGGGCTGCGGTGGACGATACGCTGGCGGGAGGTGCCCGACGCCAGCCCCGGCATCTACGACCAGGAGCCGCCGGCCGGGAGCGTGGTGGAGCGGGGCTCGCGGTTCACGATGTACGCCTACCGCGTTCCGGACTGACATCTATACTCGGTGCACCGCCCGGTGGCCCGCTCCGTCCGTGCCACCCGCGCCCTCGAACCTTCGAACAGGAGAAGCGCATGCGCGTCAGCGCGTCCTCATCGGCGCCACAGGAGGTCCAGGCGGACGTCCTGGCCCTGCCGATCTACAAGGAAGACCTGGGTGAACGGTTCCCCGACGACCTCGCCGCGCTGGATGCCGCATCCGGAGGGGTGATCCGGCGCGCGATCGAGTGGGGCGAGTTCAACATCCTCGAGCACTACAGCGCGCTGGTCGCCGCGGGCGACCTGCCGGTCGAGCAGGTGCTGCTGGTCAACGGCGTGCGCCGCGGTCGCGGTCCGTGGCGGGCCCGCCGCGTCGCGGCCGTCGCCACCCGCAGGCTGCTCGGGCGCGGCGCGAAGCAGATGGCGCTGTGGCTGCGCGATGGCGAGACCGACGACGGGTTCGCTGCGGCCGTCGTCGGCGCGCACGCCGGCACCTACCGCTCGGTCGACATCTACGGCCGGGTGCGTGACACGGACGCCATGAAGCGGATGGTGGAAGAGGTGATCTTCCCGGGCGCGCCGAGCGCCGACGTCCTCGAGCGGGCGCTCGAGGTCGCGGAGGGCGTCGCCTTCGGGCGTGAGCTGGCAAACCGCGCGGCCAACGACCTGTACCCCGAGCGGATGGCCGAGGTGGCTCGGGAGCTGGAACGCGACGGTTGCAGCGTGGAGGTGCTGGAGCCCGACGAGATGGGTCGCCTCGGCATGAACGCGCTGCTGGGCGTGGGGCAGGGGAGCGTCCACGAGCCGCGGCTGATCGCGATCAGGCTGCCCGGCTGGGAGCGCGCCGCCGGCGACCGACTGGCCATCGTCGGCAAGGGAGTCTGCTTCGACTCGGGCGGAATCAGCATCAAGCCGTCGGAGCGGATGGAGGAGATGAAGCACGACAAGTCCGGTGCCGCAGCGGTCATCGCCGCGGCGCGGACCGTGGCGCGCCTGGCTCCCGAGACGCCGCTGATGGCCGTCGCGCCCATGGTCGAGAACCTGCCGAGCAGCACCGCCCAGCGCCCGGGAGACGTGGTCAAGGCCATGAACGGCAAGACGATCGAGGTGATCAACACCGACGCCGAGGGGCGCCTGATCCTCGCCGATGCCCTCCACTGGGCCGAGCAGCAGGGGGCGACCCACCTCGTCGACGTGGCCACCCTCACCGGGGCGGCGGCGATCGCCTTCGGCGAGCTGATCAGCGCGTACTTCAGCCGCCCCCGCGACTGGGGCGAGCGGGTGCGGGCCGCGGCCGACGCCAGCGGCGAGTGGTTCTGGGAGATGCCCCTGGCGGTCGAGTACCGTCCTCAGCTCGACTCCGCCTACGCCGACATCGTCAACTCCGGCACGCGGGAGGGCGGGCTGATCAAGAGCGCCGTCTTCCTGGCCGATTTCGTGACCCGTCCGTGGGTCCACGTCGACATCGCCGGCTCGGCCTACCTGCGGGCCGACAAGGCGCTGGCACCCAGGGGCGCGCTCGGGACCGGCGTCTCGACGCTGGTGCGGCTGGCCCTCGACTTCAACGACGGCGGAGGGCCGGGCACCGACGGCTGAGGCTGCTCACGGCGAGGGCGCGCCGGGCCGGCGCGCCCTCGCTCATCGGTCGCTCAGGCGATGCTCAGGCGCGGTCGTCCTCGCGACGCGACTCCTCGTCGGCCTCGCGCGCCTCGTCCTTCGCCTCGCCCCAGCCTTCCTGGACGTGGCCCTTGCCCTGCTCCAGCTTGCCTTCGGCCTCGGTCTTGGGGTCGTCCGTCAGATCGCCCCACTCTTCCTTGACCTTGCCGGTGACCTGGCTGGCGCCGCCCTTGATGCGATCGCTGTCCATCTCGTTCCTCCCCTGCATCCATCCGACCGGCCGTCCGGTCGGCAACCGCTTCCGCACGCACGCGCCGTGCCATCCCCGGACTGGCGCACGCGCGGATGCGAGGGACGAACGGCCTATGGTCCGTTCGCCCTTCGCCGCTACCATCCGGTGCCGATGCGCACCACCGATCCGACATGTGGCTGACCCTGGGCGCCGCCGTGGCGCTGGGCGCCTGGGGCGCGGCCTCCGAGCGGATCGCCAGCGTCTGGCCGCCTGACGAGGCGAGCCGGCGGGGGCCCGGGATCCGGACCCTGCTGCTGGCGCTCGCCGCCGGGCTGGCGGGGGGTGCGATCGCCTGGCGTTCGGAGCTGCCGCTCCCGGTCACGCTCGTGCACCTCGGCTTCCTGGCCGCCCTGGTCCTGCTGGTCGCCACCGACCTCGAGCAGCGCCGCCTTCCGCACCTGGTGCTCGACCCGCTGATCGTGGCCGCGATCGCGTTCGTGCCCTTCAACCCGACGGTCGGCGTCGTGGATGCCATCATCGGCGCCGCCGCCGCCTTCGCATTTCTGGGCATTCTGGGGCTGATCGTGCGCGGGGGCGTCGCGCGCGGCGACCTGTACCTGGTGCTGCCGCTGGGTCTGCTGCTGGGCTGGCAGGGCGTCTTCGTGGCGCTCTTCGTGGCCGGGCTGCTGGCGGCGCTGACCAGTGGACTGCTGCTCGTCAGTCGGCGGGTCGGGCTCCGCAGCTACATCCCGTTCGGCCCGTTCCTGGTGGCCGGCGCGGTCTTCGCGCTGCTCCGCGAGCCGGCGCTGCTGGGAGCGGTGGGAGCCGGATGGCTGGGCTGAGCGAGAAGCGGGTACCTCCCGGCCGTGACGTAAGTCCCGCTCTCAGGCTGGACAGCCTGCGCTATCCTGTGCCGCGCCTGAGCCCATGGGCTAGTTGCGACCGGCGGTCGCGCGGTGTCCTGCGCGTCCCGGCAGCGACCTCACCGACCGCCGCAACCTGGAGCTGATGTCTATTCGCCGCCTGATTCCACTCCTGGCCGCCGTCCTGATCGCCACCGGCGCCGTGCTGCCCCGCTCCGAGGCGCCGGTGCGGGCCAACGACCCCAACGTCAACGACGCGATCGCCCAGCAGCAGCAGATGGAGGCCGAGCTCGCCCGACAGCGCGCCTCGCTGGGCGCGCTCCGGCGGACCGAGGCCTCTCTCGCGCAGAGCCTGCAGCGCATCAGCGGCGACCTCCAGCAGGTCGGACTCGAGATCCAGGCCGCGCGCGCGGAGCTGGACCGCGTCACCGCCGAGCTGGAGGCGGCCCGGGCCGAGCTGGCCCGCTACCGCGAGCAGATCGCCAAGCTCGAGGCGGACCTCGAGGTGGTCGCCGCGGACATCGAGCAGACGAAGGTCGATCTCGCCGCGCGCGTGCAGCTGCTGGAGGAGCACCTGCGGGTCGCCTACGAGCAGAGCCGGGTCTCGCTGCTCGAGGTGCTGCTGTCGGTCGAGTCGCTGGGCGACGCCGCCGGGCAGCTGGGCTACATGCTCACCCTCTCCGACGAGGACCGCCGCCTGGCGGGAGAGATCCGCGAGACCCGCGAGCAGCTCCGCGTCCGCCGGCAGACGCTCCGCGAGGGCCGGGTGGTGCTCAGGGAGCTCGAGGAGGCGACCGCCGCGCGCGAGCAGAGCCTCGCCGAACAGCAGGCGCAGGTGGACGCGCTGCGGGCCGAGCTCGAGCGCAAGGAGGCGCAGCTCGAGCAGATCAAGGCCGAGCAGGAGGCACAGCTCGCCGCGACCATCCGCACCCAGGAGCAGAAGGCGGCCCTGATCGCCCAGCAGGAGCGCGCGCTCGCCGCGCAGGCCGCCCTGGTCGAGCGTCTCAAGGAGCAGGCCCGCCAGCTCGACGCCGCCTACCGGGGCCGCTTCGCCTGGCCCGAGCGGGGCAGCTTCGTGATCACCCAGGAGTTCGGACACACGTCCTTCAACCACGCCCACACCGGGATCGACATGTCGTACACCGGCACCCGCTGTAGCGGGCCGATCTACGCCGCCGGCGACGGCGTGGTGCTGGCCGATGGGCGCCCGGCGGCGCCGGGCGACACCGCCATCGGCGTCATCGTCGGCCACTCGCAGCGCCTCCAGACCTGGTACTGGCACCTCTCTTCGGAGATCGTGAGCCAGGGCCAGCGGGTGACCACCGGCCAGCTGATCGGCTACGAGGGAAGCACCGGTTGGTCGACGGGCTGCCACCTCCACTTCGAGGTGCGCCTCGACGGGATCCCCGTCAACCCGCGCCTCTACCTGCCCTGACGGTGGCCCGCGTCTCGGTCGACCGGCAAGCTATCTGCTGATAGCCTAGCTTGGGATGAACCCGGCAACGCACCGCCGGCGCCGGCACGTGCTGCTCCGGCGCCACTCGAACCACACGGCGCAGCGCGGCTTCGCCACGTTCCTGCTCGCGATCTTCGCCGTCTTCGGCCTCATGATCGGCGGGTCGGTGCTGGGCACCACGGGCGGGATCTTCGCCGCCTACACGTACTTCGCGTCGGACCTGCCCGACCCGCGGATCATCGACGAGATCGACCTGCCCCAGTCCACCTACGTGTACGACCGAACCGGCGAGACGCTGCTGACCCGGTTCGAGTGCCAGAACCGCGACGCGGTCTCGTTCGACGAGATCCCCGAGGACGTGATCAACGCCACCGTGGCGATCGAGGACCGCACCTTCTGGAGCAACGACGGGATCGACTACCCGGCGGCGGTCCGCGCCGCCCTGGCCAACCTGCGGGCGGGCGAGATCGTGCAGGGCGCCTCGACCATCACCCAGCAGATGATCGACTACGCCGGCGCTCTCCGCGACGTCGCCGGCTCGACGCAGGTCGACGAGGACGTCCTGCCGAGGCCGGAGGCCAGCGGGCTGCCGGCTCCCGAGTCCACCGCTCCGCCGGCCGAGCCGGAGGCGGAGGAGGTCGACGTGTGCGAGGCGCCGGTGCCGCGGGTCGACCAGTCGTTCGAGGAGAAGATCCGCGAGAACATCATGGCCCAGCAGGTGACCCGCGCCTACCCGGGACGCCAGGGCAAGGAGGTGATCCTCTCCACCTACCTGAACCTGGTCTTCTACGGGCATCAGTCGTACGGGATCAAGGCGGCCGCGGCGAACTACTTCGGGATCACCGACCTGTCGCAGCTGTCGCTGGCACAGTCCGCCTTCCTGGCCGGTCTGCCCCAGGCCCCCAGCGCCTACGACCCCTTCTACCAGGACCAGGGACCCGAGCGCGCGATGGACCGGCGCGACCAGGTGCTGCGGGCCATGCGCGAGGAGGGTTACATCACCGCCGCCGAGTTCCGCGAGGCCCTGGGCACCACCTGGGAGGAGATGGGCGCCGGGCCCGGACTGCAGGTTCCGCTGCGCGAGCCGCACTTCGTCTTCCGCGTGCGCGCGGAGGCCGAGCAGATCCTGGCCAGCCTGCCGGGGATCGACGATCCGCCACTGGCGGTGCGCACCGGCGGCTACCGGATCACCACCACCCTCGACTACCAGCTCCAGCAGGTGGCGAAGGAGCGGGTGGCGTACTGGGTCCGGGCGCTCGACGGCTACAACGTCCACAACGGGGCGCTGGTGGCGCTCAACTCGCAGACCGGCGAGATCGTGGCCTACGTGGGCAGCGTCGACTACTACAACCGCGAGGACCCGCGGGTGCGAGGCCAGTTCGACGTCGCCGGTCTCGGGCGGCGCCAGCCGGGATCGGCCTTCAAGCCGATCGCGTACACGTCGGCCTTCAAGGACCGGACGGCGACGGTGGGTACCCTGCTGGTGGACGCCAAGACCGACTTTGGCGCCAACTACATTCCGCAGAACGCCGACCTCCGCGAGCACGGCCCCATGCTGGCCGTGGATGCCCTGCGCTACTCGCTGAACATCCCGTCGGTGAAGATGCAGCACATCGCCACCACCGAGACGACGGCGCAGTTCGCCGAGTCGCTGGGCATCGCCGGCTACGACTACATCATGGGTCTCCACCCCGGCCTCACCCTGGCCCTCGGCTCGGTGCCGGTGAACCTGACCCGGATGACCCAGGCCTACGCCTCGTTCGCCGCCCAGGGGACGCTCCATCCCGCCACCAGCATCCTCGAGATCCGCGACCGGACCGGCCGTGTCGTCTACTCGCTCGAGCGCGACGGGCCCGACCCGTCACAGCCGATGACGCCCGGCGAGGCGTACCTGATGCACTACATCCTGGAGGGCAACACCGACCCGGCCCGCAACCTGTTCTGGGGCCGGCAGGCGATGCTCACCGATCCGGCCGGCACCCGGCGCCAGGCGGCCTTCAAGACCGGCACCACCAACGACTTCAAGGACGCGTCCGGCTTCGGCTACGTACCGGGCTCGCTGACCACCGGCGTCTGGCTCGGCAACAACAACTCCGAGGAGATGGTCAACGCCGCCGGCGAGGGCCTCTTTGCGGCGCAGGGCCCGCTCTTCCTGTGGCGCGACTTCATGCAGCCGGCGCTCAACCAGGCGTGGGAGTGGAACGGCGGCGAGCCGGTCCCGCAGACGGCTTTCTCCGCCCCGGCCGACGAGATCAGCCTGGTCGACGTCTGCCGCTGGACGGGCCTGCAGCCAAGCGGCGCGTGCGGCCGCACCGCCAGGCTCCCCTTCCTGAAGGGGACCGAGCCGGGCCCGGATCCGTTCTGGCCCAACGGGTGCCTGGACCTGGCGCGCTACGAGCGCGAGACGGGCCATCCAAACGAGTGGGTCGAGGGGGCCCGGGTCTGGTCGAACCGCCTGGTGAACGGCCAGACCGGCGGTCGGGGACCGATCCAGGACCCCGATGCCGATCCGGCCCGCCTCCAGTACCCCATCGCCCCGCTCTACGGCGAGAGCGGCTTCCCGAACGTGTGCGGCGAGCGCCGCG
The DNA here is from genome assembly GCA_964469325.1 of uncultured Steroidobacteraceae bacterium. Classification (GTDB taxonomy): domain Bacteria; phylum Chloroflexota; class Limnocylindria; order QHBO01; family QHBO01; genus CAYXZN01. Next base: position 8,190 of record CAYXZN010000024.1, on the reverse strand, counting down.
CCACCCCCACCCCAACCCCGGCCGACGACGACGACGACGGCGGGGGCGGCCCCGGACCTCCCGATCCACCCGGCCCGCCCGGAAACGACGACGATGACGACTGATCAGGGGAGCGCCGCGTAGAATCGGCGCGTGTCCGGCGGCGTCGTCACCCTGATCCTGGCAGGCGGGGAGGGCGAGCGCCTCTCGATCCTGTCGGCGGTCCGCGCCAAGCCGGGGGTCCCGTTCGGCGGCAAGTACCGGATCATCGACTTCGCGCTGTCGAACGCGGTCAACTCGGGGCTCACCGACGTGGCGGTGCTGACCCAGTATGCTCCCCGCTCGCTGATGGACCACATCGGGGTCGGCCGCCCCTGGGACCTCGACCGGACCCACGGGGGCGTGACCCTGCTCCAGCCGTACGTTGGCCGAGGGCGCCCGCGCGACTGGTACCGTGGCACCGCCGACGCCGTCCTCCAGAACCTCGACTTCCTGGCCGATCGGGAACCCGAGCTGGTGCTGGTGCTCGCCGGCGACCACGTGTACAAGATGGACTACCGACCCTTCCTCGACTTCCACCGTTCACGCGCGGCCGAGGTGACCTGCGCGGTGCGGAGGGTCCCGCTCGAGGAGGCGCACCGCTTCGGTATCCTCGCCGTCGACCCGACGGGGCGGGTGACCGAGTTCATCGAGAAGCCGGCCAGCCCGCCGGGCAACCTGGTCAGCATGGGGGTCTACGTCTTCAGCTGGCCGGGACTGCGCCACCTGCTCGGCGGAGAGCGGATCGACTTCGGCCGCGACGTGCTGCCGGGGGCGCTGGACGAGGGAAGACGGGTGTACGCGTACGAGTTCGGCGGCTACTGGCAGGACGTCGGCACCGTCGAGAGCTACTGGCGCAGCAGCCTGGACCTGCTCTCCGAGGCGCGCGAGATCGACCTGTACGATCGCGGCTGGCTCATCTACACCCGCTCCGAGGAGCGAGCCCCGGCCATGATCGCGGCCGGCGGCTCGGCAGAGCGCAGCATGGTCAGCCACGGGTGCGTGATCGAAGGGCGGGTCGAGCACAGCATCCTGTCGCCGGGCGTCCGGGTGCGCCCCGGCGCCCTGGTGCGGGACTCGATCGTGATGTTCGACAGCGTGGTGGACGAGGCGGCGTGCCTGGACCGCGCCATCGTCGACAAAGAGGCGGTGATCGGCCGCGGCGCGCAGGTCGGCTCCGGCGACGACCTGCGGCCTAACCGGACCGAGCCGGAGCGGCTGTACGCGGGCATCACCCTGGTCGGCAAGCGGGCACACGTGCCGCCCCGGACGGTGGTGGGGCGCAACTGCCGGATCGACCCCTACGTGACGGAGGCGGACTTCCCGGGACGGCGGCTGCGCTCCGGGGAGACGGTGACGCATCCTGGCTGACCGGGATCCCGCCGTGCAGCCCACCCCGCCGCCGGCACCTCCCCTCGACCGCTGGCTGGCGGAGCTCGGCGTCGAGGTGGTCGCCGCCGGACAGGTCCCCACCACCGAGGCGCTGAGCAGGGACGTGATCCTCGACGGCGAGCGCCGCTTCGACCTCCGCGTCACCATCGCGTGGGTGGCCGGGATCGGCTTCTCGCTCTGGGCGTACTATGGCCAAGAGGCCATGGAGATCCCCAAGAAGACCTACTTGAGGATGCTCCGCGCCAACTACGACTATTCCCTGGTGAAGTTCGGAATGACCGATGATGATCGGCCGATGCTCGTCACCGAGCTGCCTGCCGCGGGCGTCGACCGGGACGAGCTCGGGCGTGCCTTGGTGCGCCTGACGGTGGTGGCCGACCGGCTGCTCGAGGAGACCGCGCCGGCGATCACCGATCGCGGCGAGCTGCCGGACTGGACCGGCAGAGAGCCGCGAAACCGGCGCCTGCTGACGACCTTCCGCCGCGAGGTGGAGGCATCGATGCCCGCCTGGGAGGCGCCGCCGCCGGCGGCCCCACGGCGCGGCCTGCTGACGCGGCTGCGCCGAGGTGGCTGACCTGCTGCCTGCCGGCCGGCATCTGGGACGGCGGGTCGTCGCTGCCTGGCTGGCGCTCGCCCTGGCTATCGGTGGAGGCCTGGCCCCGTCGCTCGCCCCGCCGGTCGCTGCGGCCGGCGAGTGCGCGAGCGGAGATGACTGCACCATGGAGGCCGAGGCGCGCTACCAGGTCGACCCCGGCGCGCGCAGCATCGGCGTCACGGTCGAGGTCAGCTTCACCAACACCGCCCCCGATCCACCCGGGCGCTTCAGCCTGTTCGAGGAGGTGGACCTGGCCATCCACGACGGAGCGAGCGAGCTGGAGGCGAGCGACTCGAGCGGCGCGCTCACGGTGGCGGCCGAGGAGAGGGACGGCGTCAACGTGGCCAGCGTGAGCCTGCGCGAGGGGCTCCGACGCGGGCAGTCGGCGACCTTCACCCTGGAGTACGTGCTCGAGGACGGCGCCACCGACCAGCTGCGGGTCCGCCCCTCGCTGGTCGTCTTCTCCGCGTGGAGCTTCGGCACCGATGCCAGCGTGCGCATCGAGCTGCCCGCCGGCTACGAGGTGAGCGCTGACGGGGATGAGCTGACCGCCTCGCAGGAGGGCTCGACCATCGTGCTGGCGAGCGGCGAGATCAGCGACTCCCGGCAGTGGCTGGCGGTGGTCACGGCGGCTCGCCCCGGGGACTACGAGACGCTCCGGCAGAGCGTCCCGCTGGCCGGCGGGACCGTCGACCTGCAGGTCCGCGCCTGGCCCGACGACCTCGAGTGGGGCGAGCGGGTCCTCGACCGGATCGTGGCGGCGCTGCCGCTCCTCGAGGAGGCGGCCGGGTTCCCGTACCCCGGCGTCGGGCCGCTGATCGTGGTCGAAGCGGCAACCGCCGCCGACGGGGAGATCGGCGAGGGGAGCGTCAACGGCCAGCAGATCGAGGTCGGCTACGCCGCCGGCGACTTCACGCTGCTGCACGAGATCGCCCACGTGTGGATCTCACCCGGCCTGTTCGCCGACCGCTGGATCCGCGAGGGCCTGGCATCGCAGCTCGCCGCCGCGGTGGCGGGGCCGCTGGAGGTCGAGCCGCCGTACGATCCGGCGGAGCGACGCGAGCAGCTGGCTGACGACGCCTTCCCCCTCCTCGAGTGGGGCGCCGGCGAGGCGTCGACGCAGCGTGACGCCTTCGCCTACGCTGCCTCCTGGGCGCTCTTCGAGCTGCTTGCCCGGCGGATCGGTCCCGAGGCCCTCCAGGTCGCCGTGCAGCGCGTGGCGTCGGGGATCGGCGCCTACGACCCGGCATCCGCCGGAGGGGCGGTCTCGCGGCCCGGCGACGCGCCCGCCATCGACACCCGCCGGTTCCTCGACCAGCTGGAGGAGGCGAGCGGCGTCGACCTGTCGGAACTCTTCACTGAGCACGTCTTCGGCGAGGCGGGCGAGCCGCTGCTCGCCGAGCGGAGCGAGGCGCGCTCCGCCTACGCGCAGCTCCAGCGTGCGGCGGGGGACTGGGGCACGCCTGAGCCGGTGCGGACCGCCATGGAGTCGTGGAGCTTCGACCGGGCGACGGCCGAGATCGCGGCCGCCTCCACCTGGCTGGAGGCGCGCGACGAGCTGCTCGCCGACATCGCCGAGGCGGGCCTCTCGACGCCGAGCCGTCTCCGCCAGCGCTACGTGGAGAGCGGCGGGGACTCCGCCTCGTGGCGGGAGCTCGAGGCGGAGGCGGCGGTGGTGGAAGCCTACCGCCGCGTCGCCGCGTCGTCTGCGGCCGACCGTGGACCGCTGGTGCGGCTCGGGCTGGTCGGCGAGACCGAGCCCGACGCGCTGCTGACCGTGGCCGCCGGCCACTTCGCCGACGGAGACCTGGCGGAGGCGGAGTCCACCATCCGTCAGGCCGAGCTGATTCTGTCGGGGGCCGAGGCGGCCGGCCTGGCCCGCCTCATCGGCCTGCTGGCGGTGCTGGTGGCGGCCGCCGCGGGGGTCGTGCTGCTCGTCCGGCGGCCGCGTCGCGGGCGGCGCCCGCCCGCCGTATCGGAGAGCGCGCCGGGCTCGAGCTAGCCGCCACGGAGCGCGGCAGGGGGACTTGCTACACTGCTCGGCCATGACGGGCGAGCCCGCGGTCGCTCCGCGCCCACGTTTCCAGCCGGCGGCCGACGTCCTGTCGGGCGAGACGGCCGACGTGTACTTCGACCGCGCGCATCGCATCCTGGCCGCCGAGGGGCTCGACCCGGTGGTGGCGATGGAGGTCTTCGCCCGCCAGAGCGGCGTCCTGTGCGGGGCGGAGGAGGTCCACGCCTACCTGCGGGAGGTGTTCGCCGAGCAGCGCGATCCGCCTCCGTTGGTGGAGTCGCTCCACGACGGTGATCCGTTCTCCCCCAAGGAGGTCGTGATGCGGATCACCGCCCGCTACCAGGCCTTCGGCCTGTACGAGACCGCCATCCTGGGCATCCTGGCCCAGTGCTCAGGTTGGGCGACGGCCGCGCGGCGGGTGGTCGAGGCCGCATCGCCGATCCCGGTCATCGGCTTCGGGGCGCGCCACGTCCATCCCTCGGTCGCCGACCAGATGGACTACGCCAGCGTCATCGGCGGCTGCATCGGCGCATCCACCCCGGCAGGCGCCCGGCTGGCCGGGCTGAGCCCGACCGGGACCATGCCCCACGCGCTGATCCTGATCTTCGGCGACACCGTCCGGGCGGTAGAGGCGTTCGACCGGGTGGTCGACCCGGACGTGCCCCGCATCGCGCTGGTCGACACGTTCAAGGACGAAGCGGAGGAGGCGCTGCGCGTCGCCGATGCGCTGGGCGAGCGGCTGTGGGGGGTCCGGCTCGACACCCCCTCGGAGCGGGGGCGCGTCACCGCCGACCTGGTCAAGGAGGTCCGCGCGCGGCTCGACCTCGCCGGTCACCGCCACGTGAGGATCGTGGTCTCCGGCGGGCTGGACACCGACCGCATCTCCTACTTCAAAGAGGCGGGAGCCCCGGTCGACTCCTTCGCGGTGGGGAGCGCCATCAGCGACGCCAGCCCGATCGACTTCACCGGCGACCTCAAGGAGATCGAGGGCCGGCCGATCGCCAAGCGGGGACGCATCCCTGGCCGCACCGAGAACCCGCGCCTGGAGCCGGTCGACCTGCGTTCCTGACCGGTCGGACTGACGTGGCAGACGGTCTGCCATACACTGCGCCGATGGCGCCGAAGGTACCCTCCGACCGACTGCCGCCCGACCCCGACAACCGCGAGGGGGCGTACGAGCTCTTCCGCCGCGGCTCCCAGCTGCTCGAGCGGGACCACCCGGCCGCGGCGGCGGTGCTGCTCGAGCGCGCCGCCCGCCACGAGCCGGGCAAGGCCTCCATCCTCGAGGCGCTGGGTCGGGCCTACTACAACCAGGGCCGGCCGGCCCGGGCGGCGGAGAGCTTCCGGGCCATCGTCGACCGCGACCCGCTGGCCCACTACTCGCACTTTGGGCTTGGCCTCAGCTACCGGCGGCTGGGCGACGTGGACCGGGCGCGACGGCACCTGAAGATGGCCGTCTTCCTGCGCCCGGAGATCGAGGATTACCGGCGCGCCCTGGAGCGGCTCGACTCGGCGGCCTGACCGTTCCCGGACGGCCCGCTGCCGTCCGGCTCGATCCCGAAGGCCCTCCGGGTGCGCCGCTGCCGCTCTTCCTCGTCGCTCAGCCGGCCACGGAGCAGGGCCAGCACCGCCGCCTCCTCGGCGCTGAGCTCGGAGAGCTCCTCCTCGAGCAGCCGTTCCGCCTCCGCGCGCAGCTCCTGGAGCTGGTCGCCCTCCAGGTAGGCGTTGATCACCTCGGGGTGCACGTAGCTCTTGCGGCTGACCGCGGCCGAGTTGCCCAGCTCCTCGGCGACCCGCTCCACCGCGCGCACCACGTTCTTCTTCGCCTGGGCGCTGGTGTCGAACGCCTCGAACTCGGCCAGGGCCCAGGCCGCCAGCACCGTCCCGGCCCACGTCCGGAAGTCCTTGGCGGTGAAGTCGCCACCGCTCGCTTCGCGCAGGTACTCGTTGACGTCGTCGGAGGTGACGTCCCTGCGCACGCCGTCGTCGTCGAGGTACCCGAAGAGCTCGCTGCCGGGCAGCTCCTGCGAACGCTCCACGATCCTCGCCAGCCGCGGGTCGCGCAGCTCGACCTCGTGGCGGCGGCCCGACTTGCCGCGGAACTGGAACCGCACCGTGGCGCCGTCGATCTGCGCGTGCCGGTCCTTGAGGGTGGTGAGGCCGAACGAACGGTTGTCGCGTGCGTATTCGTCGTTGCCGACCCGGATCCGCGTCCGCTCCAGCAGGTTCACCACCGCCGCCAGCACCTTCTCGCGCGGCAGCCCGGACCGACGCAGGTCGCGCCGCACCCGCCGCCGGATCCGGGGCAGCGCGCGCCCGAAGGCGATCATGCGCCGATACTTATCCTCCTCGCGCACCTCGCGCCAGCGGGGGTGGTAGCGGTACACCTTGCGTCCCCGCGCATCGCGCCCGGTGGCCTGGATGTGGCCGTCGGGGAAGGGGCAGATCCACACCTCGCGCCAGGCGGGTGGGATGGCCAGCCGCTTGAACCAGGCCAGGCGGCGCCGATCACGGATCGGGCGGCCGTTCAGCCCGATGTAGCTGAAGCCGCGGCCGCTCCGCTTCCTTCCGATGCCGGGCAGCGAGTCGTTGACGTACCGCAGGCCGGCGTCCGCGGCGTGCTCCTCGGGCCGATCGTCGAGCACCATGGCGCGCCGCTGACGGCAATAGTCGTGCCGCCCCGGCGCCCTCAGCCGAGCCGGCGGGCCAGCCAGGAGATCCCCACCATGGACTTCGCGTCGCTGATGCGCCCGTCCTCGATCGCCGCGAGCGCCTCGGCCAGCGTCAGCCGCTCGACGCTGATCCCCTCGTCCTCCGCCGGTTCGCCGGCGGCCGCCGACAGGCCGGTGGCCAGGAAGAGGTGCATCAGCTCGTCACAGAACCCGGGCGCCGTCCAGAAGCGCGGCCCCTCCTGCCAGGTCGCCGCTGCCAGGCCGCACTCCTCGGCCAGCTCGCGCCGCGCCGTTGCCGCCGGCGGTTCGTCGGGTTCGAGCGTGCCCGCCGGGATCTCCAGCAGCTCTCCTCGGGTCGGGTGCCGCCACTGCCGCACCAGGGTCAGCCGCTCCCCGTCCCAGGGCAGGATGGCCACCGCCCCCGGGTGCTCGACCACCTCGCGGGTCGCGCGGCGGCCGCTGCGGAGCTCGACCTCGTCCACCCGAACCGAGATCAGCTTCCCCTCGAACGCGCGCTTGCTGCCCAGCACCCTCTCGCCACTCATCGCCGGATGATGCCCGACGGTTGATTGCCGCTGCTCGGCCCCGCGGCATTCCTCCGTCGGCACGTCGCGCTCGGCTGCCGGCTCCCACCGTGGCCCAAGCCTCAGGTGGTGACGACCAACGGCCACGATGCGCGCTATCCGGCGCCGATCCAGGCTCCCGACCCGCTCCCCGATGGCTGCTTCCCTCGTCGGGTGAGGGAGGCGGCCAGGCAGCCGGCGTTGCGTGGCCGTTAGTCTCACTGGCTGAGGGTTTCGGCACCTACCCCGGGCACTTCACGAACGCTGCACGAGGTGGTGGCCCGATGAGGCCAGATGCGGCTCCCGGCTCCAGCCGGTAGAGTCACAGGCGCCCATGCTGGAGCCGATTCGCAACATCCTCCGCCGCAAGCTGCGCACGACGCTGACCGTGCTCGGCATCGTGATCGGCATCTTCGCCCTCACCGTGATGGGCGCGATGGCCGAGAAGCTGAACGTGCTGATCGACGGCGGCGACGAGTACTTCCGCACCCGCCTGTTCGTCTTCGACGAGGGGGCCGGCTCGGGGTTCCAGGCCAGCGCCCGGCCGATCACCCGCGACCTGGTGGAGCAGATCGAGGAGCTGCCGGGCGTCGACCGGGCCACGCCCGTCCTCCAGACCCTCCTCGACCCGGGCCAGGCGGGCGGCTTCGACCTGCCCGAGCTGCTGACCGGAATCGAGCCGGAGACGTGGTACGACCCGGCGGTGGAGCTGCGGGTCGACGCCGGTCGGCTGCTCGAGGTGGCCGATCGCGGGGTGGCGGTGATCGGTGCCGACCTGGCCGAGCACTACGACCTTCGCGTCGGCGGCACGCTCAGCGTGCGCGGGCACGAGTTCGAGGTGATCGGCGTCCTGGAGCGGACGCTCACCTTCCCCGACAAGATCGCCTACGTGCCGCTGATCGACGCGCAGGAGATCTACGTCGAGGCGGTGCCCCA
>CAYXZN010000023.1:0-17106 GCA_964469325.1 uncultured Steroidobacteraceae bacterium | reverse complement strand
GTCGGTGTTCTCGGGGTCGGTGTTCTCGGGGTCGGTGTTCTCGGGGTCGGTGTTCCCGCCATCGGTGCCGGGGCAGTCCGAGCTGACCGTGAACTGCTTGTGCTTCCAGAGGTTCTCATCGGTGCCCTGCCAGTTCACTCGGTAGAGCCCAGGCTCGTCCGTCGTCATCGGCTCGGTCTGGGCGCTCGTCGCGTCACCGGTGTCGTACACGCCCTGGGCGACGGCCGGGCCGTCGGGCATGGTCACGATCTCCCACGAGCCGGTCCGGCCGGCAGTGGCGAACTCGAACAGCAGGTAGAACTCACACACCTGCGGATCGTTGCCCAGGGGTTCGGTGCCGAGCGTCGCGTCGATGACCTTGACGGTACCGCTGTTCCCGCCGCCGTCACCGGAGCTCTCTTCGTTGTCGTCGACGCCGGGATTGCCGGGGTTGCCGTTGCCGGGGCTATCGGGAGGCCCCGGGTTGCCGGGCCCCGCGGCGAGCGCCGGGCCGATCGACAGCATCAGCGACAGTCCCATGGTGGCGAGACCGGCGGCCATCAGGCCGCGACGGGTCGGACTCTTTCGTGCCCCCTGGTGGTTGTGCTGCATAGCTCTCGTGTACCCCTGGTGATCGGACTAAGCGGTCACAGCATCGCGGCCGTCGTCCATTCCGCCTATCACCAAGTGGTACCGGAGGGGCATCGGCGAACTCGAACCGAGGGCCGACTTTTCCGATGGTTGGGTCTGGTGCAGTACCGGACCGGTACCCGGGTCCTGGTCGTCCGCGCGAGACGCTCCCCCGCCGGTGCGCCTCGCTCGAACTGGATCAGTCGCGGGACCGCGGGCGTCGCCTGGCATACGCAAGCACGAACTCGCGCTGCGCCTGCGTCTCGACCGCTTCGGGGTGCCGAACCACGCGCACGCGCTCGATCGCCACTCCCGGCGCGCTTCCGGCTCGGACGAGCGCGCAGGCGCCGACAGTGCCGGTCCGACCCACGCCCCCCATGCACGCCACCGCAACCCCTTCCCTCCGCTCCCACGCGTCGTCGATTGCGGCCAGGATCGCGTCCATCTCCTCCGGCCGGCTGGGCGCGGCGCCGTCCGGTAGTGGGAAGCGCAGCACCTCCACCTCGGCCGCACGGCCGCGCTCGGCGATCCTCGGATCGCCCCACCGCTCCAGCTCTTCGTCGTCGACCAGCAGCACCAGGCGTCGCACGCCCAGCTCGCGGAGCCGGGCGAGGTCCCGCTCCAGCTCTCGGCGGTAGACCGTTCCCGGGTAACGCAGCGAGGCCCCGTGCTTACCCGGCAGGATCGTCATGCCGAGGACCGCGGCGTCCCCTCCCTCCCGGTCGCCGATCTCGAGCCAGTCGACGTGTAGCGGCGGATCGAGCAGCGCGTCGTCGTGCACGCTCAGTGGACCTGCCCGTTGCCGCGTGGGCAGAAGTGGCCCTCGGGGTTCAACGGCTGACCGCAGAAGGGGCAGGCTGGACGACCGCCGGCCACGACCGCCGCGGCGCGCCGGATGAAGGACCGCGCCTCCTCGGCGGTCAGCCGGACCTGGAGCGTGTCAGGCGCGTCAGGGTCATCGGGGTCCGGCTCCACCTCTTCGTCACCCTCCGCCTCGGCATCCGCCTCGGTCAGCTCCCGCGCCTCGATCACCACCGACTCCGACTCCGGGTCCCAGGCCAGCGCCATGGCACCGACTCGGAAGAGCTCGGCGACCGGCTCCTCCAACGGGGCGTGGTCCGGCCTGGCCTCGCTCCCCGCCGCCGCCCCCACGGCGTCCAGCAGCTCGTCGAGCCGGCTCGCCAGGGCTGCCACCTGCACCTTCTCCACGCCGACGGTGGCGATGACCGATCCCTTCCGCACCTGAAGGTAGAACGTCCGCTGACCCGGCTCACCGACGGTGCCGGGCACGAAGCGATCAGGCGCGTCGAACAGGAAGCGTCGCCGAGACACGGCCACATCGTACGGGAGGGGCGGCTAGAGTGGGGCGAGGCGCACCGGACCACAGAGGCGGAGAGTGCGGGATCGGTGGTGGCGCCGGCACGACCGGCGGCGAATGGCCTCTCCTGCAGAGGCGGCAACCGAGCGACAGCGGCCGGCGCGGCAGGCCGGGCGCGGCGAGTCGCGCCGCGCGACGCTGCTGGGGTGGGTGGCGGCGGCGGGAGTGCTCGTGGCCCTCGCGGTCGTGGTAGGCGGCCCCGGAGTGGACGCGGGTGACGTCCCGCCGAGCGGCAGCCCCGAACAGGAAGTGGCGGCGATCACGTTCGGCACCGGCCGGGACCCGTCGACCGGCCAGCTCGTCGGCACCGGTGGCACGTTCCAGGCGGGCGGGTCGTTCGTGTACCGGCTGGAGCTGGATGAGCCGATCGGTGCCGCGACGGTGTGGGTCGAGGTGACACGGACCGAGCCGGCGCCAGGCGTCGTGGTCCAGGATCCCTCGCCCCTCGCCGCGGATCCGGCCTCACCGCGGGTGGAGTTCGAGGTGCCGACCGACTCTCTGCTGGGAGCGTGGGGCCCCGGCACCTACGAGATGCGGATCTACGCCGAGCGCCAAGGAGCGCTCATCGGACAGGGTCGCTTCTCGCTCGCGGCCCCGGAGGCGTCGAGCGGGAGCTGACGCAACACCAGGGAGTCGAGGCAAAGGGATCGGGGATGTGCCCGCTCCCCGATCCCTTTCCCCAGCTGGGCAAGTCGGTTCCGTCGACATCGCGCCGGCGGGTGCCCACACCAACTCGCGGAGTGAGCGTATCCACTCCGGAGTGCTGCTGTCAATACCTAATTGACGCTGAGCGCCTCTCGCGTCAGGTCGTAGGCGCCACGGTGGTCCCCCGCGGCGGCGCGCAGGTCCGCCCACTCGCGCAGCACGTCTCGGAGGCTGCCGATGCTGCCGCCCGCCCGGGCGAGCTCCGCCGCGGCCTGGAAGTGCCGCTCCGCTGCCGTGGCGTCGCCAGCCGCACGACGCGAGCGCCCCTGGGTGACGATGGCCGCCAGCTCCGCCTTGCGGTTGCCGCTCTCCGAGCCCAGCTTCCTGGCCTCGTCGGCCAGTCGATACGCCCCGTCCGCATCCCCGCTGGCCAGGGCGACCTGTGACTGCGTCTCGATGACCGCCGCCAGCCAGCGTTTGTCGTCTGCCGGCTCGATCTGGGTCCGAGCCTCGGTCGCCAGCTGGTCGGCGCGCTCCACGTTGCCCATCGCCAGGTAGGCGAGGGCGAGGTCGTTCTCGATCTGCGCCGACTCGAACAGCGCGCCGGCGGCGCGGAAGAGGGCCATCGCCTGGGTGCCCACGCGGATCGCCGCCTCGACGTCACCCGTCTCCCGGTAGCCGATCGACAGGTTGAACAGGAAGGCGGCGCGGCGACGATCATCGAGGTCGTCGGCGAGCCCGCGCGCCTCCTCGAGGTAGGCGAGCGCGCGCGCCGGCTGCCCGACGCGCGACTCGACGGCGGCGAGCGCCATCAGCAGCCGCACCTCGAAATCGGGCTCGACCCGGAGGCCGCCGCGCACCTGCTCCAGCAGAGCGTGCAGCAGACTGCGGGCGTCCGACTCGTTGTCGGACTCGTACAGACCGTACGCCAGCCAGTAGCGGGCGAGCGCCGCGTCCGCGACGCGGCCCAGCTCGGTGAAGATGCGCGCCGCCTCACTGGCGGCGGCGATCGCCTCCTTGCCACGATCGAGACGGGCCAGCCCCTCCGCGAGGCCACGCAGCGCCTCGGCACGACCCTGCTCGTCGAGCGGCTGGTCCAGCAGCGAGCGGTACGCGTCGACCGCGGTATCCCACTCGCCCGCCGCCAGCCGCATATCGGCCTCCAGGCGGCTCCAGGCCGGGTGCCCCTCGTCCAGGAAGTGGCTGGCCGGTAGTCCGAGGCGCTCGGCGAGGTAGGTCAGGGCCACCATCGAGGGGCGGGCGACGCCCGTCTCCAGCGCGCTCACATACGCCTTGGTGTAGCGCTCCCCGGCGAGCTGCTGCTGGGTCAAGCCCGCGCGACGGCGGGCGTCGCGAATCCGCTGTCCGATTCGGCGCGCGAGCTCTGCGTCGGCCTCGGTCTGGCGCGGCGCGACGGTCTGTCGGATGCGCGGCATTGCCGGGAGTGTACACCGCGCAGGCAACCCCTACTTGACCCCACCTCGCACGGAGGTACCGGGCCTGGCGCGGAGGGGCAGTACGGATGGGCGATTGCCGACGGGACCGCGGTCGGCGACGGTGGGCGTCAAGCGTTCATGCGGGGGAGGAAGGAGAGAGGCAGATGCGCGTCGACCGGCACTTCCGATCGCTCGTGCTCGCCGCCACGCTCGCCGCCCTGACCCTGGCCACCCTGGCCTCGACGGTCGCGGCAGTCGTCAGCGGCGGCGGCAGCTGGCCGCTGTAGCACCCCGCCCAGCCTGAGTTCCACACCCTCCCGGGGGAGCCGGTCGGTTCCCTCGGCTTCGACCTGCCCGGCGACAGGCAGGCGGCTCACTTCTTGGACGGGCGGAAGTACGGGTTGGTGCCGGAGGCGTGGTCGGTCTGGTCGACCACCCGCTGCACCTCTGGCACCGCGCCGGTGATCGCCGTCTCGATGCCGTGCCGGAGCGTGACATCGACCTGTGCGCAGCCCACGCAGCCGCCGCCCAGCTCCACGTAGGCCGTCCCGTCGCGCACCTCGAGCAGCGCCACCGCGCCGCCGTGACGGGCGACGCCCGGGTTGATCTGGCGGTCGATCACCTCCTGCACCGCGCGGCTGACCGGGTCCCTCCAGCCCGCGTTCGGGTTCTCCACCCGCAGCGCGCCCCCCGGCGCCGACTCGTCCAGCACCACCTCGGCCCCGTCGAGATCCCCGGCGGATGCCGGATCGACCACGATGCTGACCCCGCCGGCATCGAGCACCAGGTCCTCGTCGCTCCGGTCAGCCGGGTCCTCGAGCGCGAGCTCGTAGCGGAAGGACGCTCCCTGGCGGCCCGTGATTCGGACGCGCAGGAGGGCGTTCGGGAAGTCGTTGGCGGCCTTGACCGCGTCGATCCTGTCCCGCGCCGCGCTGCTGATCCGGATGGTGGAGCTCATCGGCCCTCCATGCTAGACCAGCCTGCCGGCGACCACTGTGAGCTCACAGGGCCGGGAGCTCCTGTGCGTCGTCGAGCGCGGGCGCGAACAGGTCGCCCACCGCTTCGAGCCGCTCGGAGATCGTCCCGATGTTCCAGCCATCCGCGCGCAGGCCGGGGTCGTCCAGCTCCGCCCAGCGGATCGGCGCCGAGACGGTCGCCCCGGGACGTGGCCGGACGGAGTAGGGCGCGACCAGGGTCTTGTTCACCGCGTTCTGCGTGTAGTCGAGCCGCGCCCGTCCGCGGCGCGCCCGCTTCGACCACTCCCAGCTGACCAGCTCGGGAACGGTGCCGCCGACCGCCCGGGAGAGGCGCTCCACCCAGTCGCGGGTATCGGCGAAGGTGTAGATCGGCTTCACCGGAACCCACACCTGGACGCCGCGCTGGCCGCTCACCTTCGGGTAGCCGCGCACACCGAGGTGCTCGAGCGCGGTCCGGAACAGACGGGCCAGCACGAGCACCTGGTCGAGCTCGGTCTTCGACCCGGGGTCCACGTCGATCAGGGCATAGCTCGGCCGGTCGGGTGCCTCGGTCGGGCTGGTCCACGGGTGGAGCTCGATCGCCGCTTCCTGGGCCAGCCAGGCGAGCGTCGCCACGCGGTCCACCACCACGTAGTCCTTCGTCCCCTCGTGCCCGGTGTAGCGCCACCGCGCCACCCAGGCCGGGGCGTGACCTGGCACGTCCTTCTGCCAGAAGCCGCGACCGGACCCGGTCCCGTCCGGGTAGCGGTGCAGGTTCACCGCCCGATCCGCCAGGTACGGCACGATGACCGGCGCGATCTGTACGTAGTAGCGGACCAGGTCGCGCTTGGTGAGGGCGGGCTGGCCCTCCTCGGCCGGGAAGAGCACCTTGTCGAGGTTGGTGAGCCGCAGCTCGTGCCCGCCCACGACCCAGCTCCCCTCGCGCTCGAGCTCCTCCAGCGCCGCCAGCTCCTCCGTCGTGGCGCGGTCGGCGGGCGGCTTGCCGCCTCCGTCCCGCGGCGCCGACGAGGGGCGTGGGTCGGATGCCGCCGCGCGCTTCCGGCCGCGCCCGCGCCCCGCGGAACGCTCGCCCTGCGCCGACCGCTCCGCGGCCTCGACCGCCTCCGCGGCCGGGGTGGCCTCCTCGCGTCGCACCTCGCTCGGGTCGCGGCCGATCTCGAGCCCCTTGAACGCGGCCTGCCGCAGCAGGCCGTCGCTCGTCCACTCGGCGAACTCGGCGCGGATCACCAGGCGCGGCTCGACCCACCGCGCCTCCTTGAGGCGCGGAGCGGGATCGAGCGGCGGCGTGTCCCGGGCCAGCTCGTCGAGCTGCGCCCTCAGCTTGCGCCTGGTCGTCTCGTCGATCCCCGATCCGACCTGCCCGGCGTGGCGCAGCCGCCCATCCTGGTACACGCCCACGATCAGCGAGCCGAGCTGCCGGTGCGTGCCCTTTCCCGGCAGCCAGCCGGCGACCACCAGCTCCTGCTCACGGCGGATCTTGACCTTCAGCCACGAGCGGGATCGCCGCCCGGGCTCGTACCGCCCGTGCCGGAGCTTGGCGACGACGCCCTCCAGACCCCGTCGCCGCACCGCATCCACGAAGGCCTCCCCCTCTTCGGCGACGTGCGAGCCGTAGCGCACCCGGTCGTGGTCGCGCATCACGCGCCGCAACAGGCGCTTGCGGTGCTCGAGCGGCACGTCGAGCAGGGAGCGGCCGTCCAGGTGGAGCAGGTCGAAGACCTGGTAGCGCAGCGCGATCGACGCGCGCTGCTCCGCCGACGGTCGCTTGCGCGGAGGCCCACCACCTTCGGCCGCCCGGCCGTGGATGCCGCTCAGGCCGGTGACCTCCTGGAGCAGCGAGAAGCTGGGGTTGCCATCGGCGTCGAAGGCGACCACCTCGCCGTCGACGATCGCCTCGGCCGCCTCGATCCACTCGGGCGGCGCGGCGAGATCCGGGAAGTAGGCGGCGGCGTCCTTGCGATTGCGGGTCCAGAGCCAGACGCGGCCGTCGCTCACCACCGCCTGCACGCGGTAGCCGTCCCACTTCACCTCGAAGAGCCAGTCGGGATCGGTGAACGGTCGGTCGGTGAGGGTGGCCAGCATGGGCGGGATGAAGTCCGCCATCGGCGCGTCGCGGGCTGCCGACAGGTCGATCTCGGCCTCCGCCGCGGGAGCTCCGCTGATCCACAGCGCGGGCTGGCCGGCGGCGACCTCGTCGTTGGTGCGTCCGCTCTTCACGCTCTGCGGATGCTGCTCGGGGTCCCAGCCGTCGACCGCGAACGGGTCCCGCTTCTTGATCAGCAGCCACTGCTCCTTGTCGTCTCCGGAGCCGGTCCCCCGACGATCCGTGCGCACCAGCGTGTACCGCCCCCGCAGCTTCTCCCCGTGCAGCACGAACTTCAGCTCGCCGCGCTCCAGTGCGGCGCCAGGGTCGTCCGTCTCCTCGGTCTCGAAGGTGCCCCAGTCCCAGACGATCACGTCGCCGCCGCCGTACTCCCCGCGTGGGATCACGCCCTCGAAGTCGAGGTACTCGATCGGGTGGTCCTCGGTCCGCACCGCCATTCGCCGACCCCGCGGGTCCAGGGTCGGGCCCTTCGGCACCGCCCACGACACCAGCACGCCCCCGATCTCCAGCCGGAAGTCGTAGTGCAGCCGGGTGGCGCGGTGGCGCTGCACCACGAACCGCCCCTCGGCGGCTCGAGCCCGCTCGTCTCCCGACCCGGCCGGCTCGGGAGTCCGACCAAAGTCGCGCTTGCGGCGGTATCTCTCCAGCGGCATCTGCGCCGATGATGCCATGCAGGCCCGAGGCCGCCCGCCGCTGCCTGCCCGGGACGTCAGCCCCTCACGAGGCGTCCGAGCTCAAAAAGGCTGTCGATCACCACCCGGGCGCCCGCGGCTGCCAGGGCCGAGGTGTCCACCGCCCCCGAAGGGACGCCGATGGCGACCATGCCGGCCGCCACGGCAGCCTCCATGTCGTGGGTGCTGTCGCCCACGTACCAGCAGCGTGCCGGCGTCAGCCGCAGCTCCTCGGCGGCGCGGAGCAGCAGGTCCGGCGCCGGCTTGGCACGTGCCACGTGGCTGCCGTCCACGACCCGCGGCGGCTCGCTGAGCCGCAGTGCGTCGATGGACGCCCCGACCTGCTCGCGTCGGCTGGAGGTGGCGATCGCCGTCGCGATGCCGGCTGCCGCCAGCGCGGGGAACACCTCGCCCGCGCCGGGCAACGGCTGGGGGTCGACGTTCAGCTCCGAGTAGATCTCGCCCGAGCGGCGGTCGATCGACTCGGCACGCTCCTCGTCCAGCTCGATCCCCGCTCCAGCCGCCACCAGCCGGGCCAGCTCCCGACCGTCGGATCCGATTAGCGAGGCGACGTGGTGGCGGTCGGCGGGGATTGCCTCCTCGACGAACACGGCCATCCAGGCGCGAATCCTGGTTTCGACGGTGTCGACCAGGGTCCCGTCGAGGTCGAAGATCACCGCCGCGGGTCGACGCAGCGGGGCCGGCTCCTTCACCTGGCCTACGATAGCCGCCGATGGCGCTCGAGCCCGAGGATCTCGACCCGGACCCGATCCGGCAGCTCGCCGCCTGGCTGGACCAGGCGGCCGGCACCACCCTGCGTCTCCCGGGAGCGATGGCGCTCGCCACCGCCGACCCGAACGGGTCTCCGTCGGTCCGCGTCCTCCTGCTGCGCGGGCTCGACGCCCGCGGGCTCGTCTTCTACACCAACCACCACAGCCGCAAGGGCCGCGACCTGGCGGCCAACCCCCGGGCCGCGGCCAGCCTGTACTGGGAGCCGCTCGACCGGCAGGTGCAGGCCAGCGGTCGTGTGGAGCGGCTCGACCCCACCGAGGCTGGCGCCTACTTCGCCACCCGGGAGCGCGGCAGCCAGCTGGCCGCCTGGGCGTCGCGCCAGAGCGAGCCGGTCGAGAGCCGTTCGGCGCTGGAAGACGCCTGGATGGAGGCGGACCGGCGCTTCGCGGGGCGGTCGGTTGACCTGCCGCCGTGGTGGGGCGGCTATCGGTTGGTGCCCGACACGATGGAGTTCTGGCAGAGCGCGCCCAACCGGCTCCACGACCGGATCGCGTACCAGCGCCTGCCGGACGGCACCTGGCGCCGGCGCCGCCTCCAGCCCTGAGCTGCACGGCCCGCTCGCCGCTCAGCCGGTGGCGCCCCCGACGGTGAGCTCGCCGAAGCGCACGCCGAGCGGCCCGTGGTAGTCGTGGGCGGACATCGTCTGGCGGCTGAACCGCGCGTCGGCGAAGGCGGCGAACAGGTTGCCCGTCACAGAGCCTCCCTTCACCGGCCGGACGCCGCCCGGGCCGACCTCGTAGCCGAGCCGGATCTCCATCCCCATGTCGCCCGTGACCGGGTCGACGTTCGGGGCGGAGAAGGCGACGACATGGCAGAGCGGCCCATCGGCCAGCAGCTCGCCCAGCGGGGTCGCGCCAGCGGGCACCTCCAGGTTGCCGGCCCGCCCGGTGGCCGGCAGACCCAGGTACTGGGCGTACCGGAGGGTCGCCGGACGCGACACCAGGACGCCATCCTCCACCACCGCCAGGTCCTGGCCTGGCAGCCCATCGGGGTCGAAGGGGTAGCTCCTCAGCCCGTACGGGCGCAGCGCGTTCAGGCGCAGCCGGAACGGCTCGCCGCGGAGCTCCCGGTCGCCGGTGATCGGCGCCCCCACCGCGAGCCGGGACAGCTGCGCGTGGGCGGCCTCGGCCGACGCCTGGAAGGCGAGCACCGGCCCGGGGCCGAACATCTGGGGAGAGGCCACCAGCGGCAGCAGCGCCTGCCCTGACAGCACCACTGGGCCGGTACGGGTGACGGGCATCTCCGCCTGCAGGCTGTCCTGCGCGAACCGGGCGGCCTCGGCGATGTTGCCGGCCAGGTCGAGGTCCACCAGCCGCCTGGCCTGGAGCATGCGAAAGTGCTCGGCCTCTTCCCGGCCGTCTCCGGCGCAGACGACAATCTCCGCCAGGGCACCGGTCTCGCTGCTCGAGGCGCGGATGCCCCGGCTTGTCCACAGCTCCAGCTCGGTGACGGTCAGGAACAGCTCCGCCGCGCTGAGCCGGACCCCACGAGCGCGCTCGGCTGCCGCTGCGGCGAGGATCTCGTCGCCGGATCTGCGGACCGCCGCCAGTCCGTTCCCGCTCGCCTCCGCGGCGGGGTCGACCAGCGGCACCTCCGGGTACTCGGCCGCCTCGGCCAGGCGGTACGGAGGGTTGTGGACCAGCGCCGCCATGGCGACCGCGTCGTCGACCCGCCGCTCGAGAGCCGCCAGCTCGTCCGGGCCGAGGCGCAGCGACGCCGCCCCCCGGACCAGCCCGTCGGCCTCGCCGCTGCCCTCTGGGGCCGGGTGGTCGTTGCAGACCTCGATCTCGAGCTCGTCGGTGCTGCTCTCCCGCAGGCTCTCGACCTCCTCCCTGACCAGGTACAGCTGAGCGCGTCTCGCCCGGCGGCGGCGCAGCGTCCAGTCGTGCACGTCCGGGTGCCGCTCGAGGGCGGCCGCGATCCGGCCCAGCACGTCAGGCGATCCGGCAGCGCGTCCGGAGCATCGGCCCGCCCGAGCTGACCGGGACCAGCTCCTTCCACCCCTTGCCGCAGGTTCCCGGGGTGTGCTCCACCCCATCCGAGACCATCGACACGTCCGCGAGGAGGTCCGGCACGTAGCCGGTCATGGAGATCGGCGCGTAGACGGTGCCGGTGGGCCGCCCGTGACGGTACTCCTCGGCGTATCCGGCCCAGATCTGCATCCCCCAGCCCTTGGGGTCCTCCATGCCGTTGATCGCCGAGCGCACGAACAGCCCGTGGTCGAGGCTCTCCAGCAGCTCGAGACGCCGGTGCGGGCCGGGCGTGAAGAAGGTGTTCGACATGCGCGGGTAGGCCTTGTGGTGAACGCTCTCGCGGCGGCCGTTGGCGGAGCGCGGGATGGCGAGGCGCGCGGACGAGTACAGGTCGGTGATCCCCCGCCGCAGCACGCCGTCGCGGATGATCTCGGTGGGCATCGCCGGCTGGCCCTCGTCGTCGAAGAAGTACGAGCCATAGGCAGCCGGGACCGACGGGTCGTCGACGATGTTGACCAGCTCCGATCCGACCCGCTGACCCAGGTAGTCGGCGCCGCGCGCCCTGCCCTTGAGGAACATGTCGGTCTCCACGCCGTGGCCGAACGCCTCGTGGGCGAGCACGCCGGACACGTCGGGGTCGGTCACCACGTCGTAGGTGCCGGCCGGGCAGGGGCCGGCCGTGAGCATTCTGGCCGCACCGGCGGCCAGCTCATCGAGCTCCTCGTCGCCGATCTCCGCCACCTCTAGGCCGCCGGTGCCGCCCCGCCTGCTGCTGTGCCATCGGGTCTGCACGCCGTCGCTCACCACCAGGGTGGCGCTGAGGTGCGTCCGCCGCACCCGCTGGCTGACGAAGCGGGTCCGGCTGACGTACACCCGCTGCTGGGCCTGTTCGGCGTAGGTGCAGAGCGCCTGCACGGCGCGGGGGTCCAGCCCGCGGACGCGTCTCCGCAGAGCGTCGACCATCGCCAGCTTGTGCGGCAGCCCCAGCTCGTCCGGGTCGCGCGCCACCCGGGTCTCGAAGTGACCCTCGCCCGGCGGTCCCGCGTCGATCCCGGTCGCCTGGGTGGAATCGTCGCCGGACCGCTCCGAGCGCACCCGGTCCACGAGCTCGCGGGCGAGCCGCCGTACGCTGTCGGGTTCGGTGGCGTCGGTGGACGCCTCGCGGAAGCCGAGCCCATCCCACGCGCTGAGGACGATGCCTGCCCGTGGATCGACCCGCTCAGCCGACTGGTCGCCATCGCGCAGCGTGAGCCGCACGCCGTCGCTGCGGCCGGCCAGGGCGGAGGCGTACGGCACGCTGCGCTCCATCTCCGCCACCACATCCTGGAGGAACGCGTACCGGTGGCGGAGGGCTTCCCCCAGCCCGGCGTCGGAAATCGGCTCCATGGGCGTCGCCGCGGTCACCGGGGGGTCACCGGGCGGTCGGGTGCTTGCGGCTCATGGCTGGTCGGATGGTAGTCGCTCGCGGCCTCCTCCACCGCCTCGGCGTCTCGCTCGTCCGGAAGCTCTACCGCCACCCCCGCGTGGCGGGGCGAGCGGTTGTACGACGCGGCGATCAGGGCGCCGATGAAGCCGCCCGCCAGCGCCATCAAGACCGCGACCAGCAGGGCGGCGATCGGGACCACCAGGTACCAGGTGCTGCTGATCCAGCGCAGGGCGGGCAGCTGCGCACCGAACGGCAGGAGGTTCCGCGCGATCCCCAGCGTCAGCCCCAGGTCGCGCTGCCAGTCGAGAACGGCGCCGCTGAACCAGACCAGCAGCGCCCCGAGCATCCCGCCCGCCAGCAGGCCGAGCACGAGGCCCGCCCAGGCGCCGGCACTGAACGCAGCCCGCACCGAGACGGCGGCCAGCCGGCCGCGGACGATCCTCATCGCGCGCGGGGTGGCGCGAGGGCTCGCCCCCCGGTTCGAACCAGGATGAACAGCACGCCGCCCAGGATGCCGAAGGCGACCAGCAGCGCGTACCCGAGATAGCCGACCAGCCGCAGGTCCGGCGACTCGGTCCGCCCCTCGACCTGCGCGCCGCTGACGTCCGACTCGATGCCCAGCAGCTCGCCGGTGAATGGGCGCGTCCCGTAGGCGGCTCGCGCCGCCTGCGCCACCGGGCGCTGGATGCCGTCAGGCGCGAACAGGCCGAAGTGCTCGACGTCGATCCCTGGGCGCAGGGTGGTGTAGTCCTCGAGGGTCCACCAGACCGCCGCGGCGACGTAGCCGCCCACCGCCGCCGTGCTCCGGCGGCGGAACTCGGGGAACGTCTCCTCGAAGATCCGACGCTGGCGGGCGGCGCCGTCCTGGTCGTTCATCCAGCGCCCGAACTCGAGCGCCATCACCGGCTTGTGGGGGTGGGTGGCGTGGGCGAGCTCCAGCGCGCGGCCAGTGCCGGCTGCCGCATCGGCCCCATAGAACACGCCGTAGTAGAAGGTGTACCCGCCCACGTCCAGGGGCTCGTGGGTCGGGTCCTCCGGCTGCGAGCCGTACGCCGCCTGCCCGGTGAGCCGGGTGCCGTCGATCTCCCGGTCGACCTCGTGGAGCTGCGCCAGCGCCTCCTGCCGGCCGTCCCCGCCGGTCGACTCGTTGGCGAGGCCGTGGAACAGGACCGAGGGGCGGTTGAAGTCGCGCAGCGCCATCTCGCGCAGCATCTGCTGGGGGATGCCGCGCCGCATCGCGATGTCGAAGGTGAGCGGGGTGTAGTGGTACAGCGGGATCTCCTCCCAGACGGCGAAGCCGAGCCGATCGGTGAGCATGAGCAGCAGCGGGTTGGCGGGTGTGTGGCCCGCCCGGATCAGGCGGGCCCCGACCTCCCGGGCGTGCTCCAGCTGTGCAAGCAGCTCGGACGGCTGAGTCGGACGGTGAGCGCTCACCGGTGCGCCGTCAGCCGTGACAATCACCTCGTCGTGGAGCGCCACCCCGCGCAGCATGGTCGGCTCGCCGTTCAGCAGCAGCCGGGCCGACTCGGGCTCGACGGTGACGCTGCGCAGCCCGAAGGTGGTCCACAGCTCATCGCTGCCCTCCTCGGTCGAAACCGTCACCCTGAGGGCGTACAGCGCCGGCCGCAGCAGCTCCCAGCGGTCGGCGCCGCCGAAGAGGAAGGACGCCTCAGCGACCGCGACCTCACCCGGCCCGAGGCCAATCGGACCGACGCTGCTCTCGGCCAGCGGCTCGCTCTGCGCCGGCACCAGCTGTCGCGGGTCGAACGAGGTCACGTTCTCGCTCGTGACCTGCACCGGCAGCACCTCGAGCCGCACGTGGGCCTCGACCGGCTCGCCGGGAGCGGCCTCGGCGGCGGCGGGCGAGGCGGCACCCTCCGTCCCGGCCGGCGGCGCCTCGGTCCCCGCCGGCGCTGGAGGGAGCGCTGCGTAGTGCACGACGACCGACACGTCCGCCCCATCGAGGTGCGGCACCACGTCGGCCCGCACCGCGTGCACGGTGGGAACGGCCTCGAGCCAGACGGATCGGGTGATACCGCCGTAGTTCCACCAGTCGGCCAGCCCCCACGGGACGATGTCGTTGCGCGTCCCCCAGGTGGGGTTGTCGACCCGGACCACCACGACGTTCCGGTCGCCGGGTCGCAGGACCGACGAGACGTCGAAGGCGAACGGTGTGTACCCGCCCTCGTGGTATCCCAGCCAGGTCCCGTTGAGCCACACGTCCGCGATGTAGTTCACCGCCCCGAACTTCAGCGTGATCGCCTGCCCGGCCCAGCGCTGGGGCGCGCTGAAGGCTCGCCGATACCAGCCACCCACCTCGATCCTGTGCGGCGGTGGGTTGAGCGTGCCGGGCACCTCCATCTGTCGCCAGCCCGCGGCGTCGTAGCCGGGCTCCGTGCGCCCGTCGGCCTGATCCACGATGGTCGGCAGCGCCTCGTCGCGGTCGGTGAGCGACAGGTCGGCGTCGAAGGCTGCCGTCTCGACCTGCCAGGTCCCGTCGAGGTTGAGCCGGGCCCGCGGCTGCCAGTCGAAGGTCGGGACGGGGATCCCGTTCTGCATGGCCACCGTCCCACCGGTGGCGTCCTGGAGCGACAGGGTCGGCGGCAGCGACCCCGGCTGGGGCTCGGGCGCACACGCCACCAGCCCGCCCACCATCGTCGACATCAGCGTCCCCGTCAGCGGCCATCGCCCCGGGCGGTGGCGGTTCATCGCTCGCTCAGCTCTCTCTCCGGCTTTCGGCCGCGGCGGCCGATTCGCGGCGCGGTCAGCTGGGCAGCTCCCCGAGCTCAACCACGATCTCGCGCTCTTCGCCGTCGCGGGCCACGCCGAGCGTAACCGCATCGCCGACCTCGTGGCGGCGCAGCGCCCCCAAGAAGTCCTCCACGCTGCGCACCGGCTCACCGTCCATGCCCACGATCACGTCGCCCTCCCGCAGTCCGGCCGCGTCTGCCGGACCCCCCGACACCACCGCCCGCACCAGCACCCCCGACTCGACGCCCAGGTCGAACTGCTCGGCGATGGCCGGCGTCAGCTGCGCGGGCTGGATGCCCAGGTACGGGTAGGCGACCTCCCCGGTCTCCAGCAGCTGCTCCACCACGTCGACGACGTGGCTGGACGGGATGGCGAAGCCGATGGAGACCGCCCCTCTCCCCTGCTGCGGGTTGGGCGGGATGTACGCCACGTTGATCCCCATCACCTCGCCGGCGGCGTCGACCAGGGCCCCGCCGGAGTTGCCGGGTGAGATCGGCGCATCGGTTTGGATGAGGTCGACCAGCGCCAACGTCTGGGCCGCGGAGCCGGGGATGGTGCGGTGCAGGCCGGACACGATGCCCGCCGTGACGGTGTTCTCGAAGCCCAGCGGGTTGCCGATCGCCAGAGCCAGCTCGCCGATCTCCGGCAGGTCGCGGCTGAAGGTCGCGGCCGGCAGCCCGGTCCGTTCGGTGCGGAGGATGGCGAGGTCGCTGCGCGGCGCGACCTCCAGCACCTCGGCCGGGCTGCGCTCGCCGTCGGCGAACGCGACCGCGACCTCCCCCGCCTGGGCGATGACGTGGAAGTTGGTCACCACCAGGCCGTCCTCGCTCCACACCACCCCCGACCCCTCACCCGCATCGGTGAGGATGGCGACCACCGACCCCTCTACGCTGGCGACGATGCCGGGGATGTCGGCGAACGAGCGGCCCACGTCACCACTCGGCGCCGGGGGCGGCGCGCTGGGGGACGGGGCGACGGATGGATCATCGGCGCCGCACGCCGCCAGCAACGCGACGACGACGAGCGCGATCGCGGGGGCGTCGCGCCGACCGGCGGGGCTCATCGACGAGCGAACCGGCAGGAGCGGTGCCAGACCGCGGGCCGAGACGGCATACTCGTCAGCATGGCGGGGCGAGTGGTCGTGGTCGGATCGATCAACGTGGACCTGGTGGTGGAGAGCGACCGCCTGCCGCTCCCCGGCGAGACGGTCCTGGGCGGACGGTTCCGCCAGCACCACGGCGGAAAGGGGGCCAACGTCGCGGTCGCTGCCGCCCGCCTTGGCGCGTCGGTGCGGCTGATCGGCGCCGTCGGAGACGACGCGCACGGGGACCTCGCGCTCGAAGCGCTGGCCGCCGAGAGCATCGAGATCGCGGACGTCGCGCGACACTCGTCGCCCACCGGGGTGGCGCTGATCACGGTCGGCCCGCGCGGCGAGAACCAGATCGCGGTGGCGCCGGGCGCCAACGCGGAGCTGGCTCCCGAGCATCTGCGTCTCGACGACCTGCGCCCCCAGGACGTGCTGGTCGCCACCTTCGAGACGCCCATGCGGACCGTGGAGGCGGCGGTCCAGGTGGGCCGCAGCCGCGGGGCGCGAGTCGTGGTCGATCCGGCGCCCGCGCACGCCCTGCCGACCAGCCTCCTCGGCCGGGAGCTGATCCTGACCCCGAACGAGCACGAGCTGACGGTCGCCATCGGCAACGACGACCCCGGCGAGGCGCTGGAGGAGCTGCTGGACCGCCACGCGGGGACGGTGGTCGTGACCCAGGGAGCCGCAGGCGCGCTGCTCGCCACCCGCGACCGCCAGCGGCGCTTCGGGGGCTTCTCGGCCGGGCCGGTGGCCGACACGACCGGGGCCGGCGACACCTTCAACGGCGCCCTCGCCGCGTTCCTCGCCGAGGGCCGGGCCCTGGACGAGGCGATCCAGCTGGCCAACGCGGCAGCGGCGATCTCCGTCACCCGGCGCGGCGCTCGCGATGGGATGCCGCCGCGCGACGCGGTGCTCGAGCTGGCAGCGAGGGGCTAGCGGGCACCCGCCGCTGGCGACAGGCCGGTCAGTGGGCCGGCGACGGGGCGAGCCGCTCCGGGGCGTTCACCTCCCGGCGCGGGATGGTGGTGGGCAGCTCCTGGTGGTACGCCCCCGACGGGATGAGCCCCGCGCCCCCGCGCGTCGCCATCACGCGCAGCTGGGCCAGCACGTCCTCCCCCGCGTGCTCGGCGGGCAGCGACTCCCAGAAGCCGAAGCCACGGCACGCCGGATGCCGAATGGCCCGGCATGCCGAAAGACTCCGCGACCCGACGGCAGCGCTTCCGCCTGGTGGCCGAGCTGGAGCGGCTCCTGGACGCC
>CAYXZN010000022.1:0-17107 GCA_964469325.1 uncultured Steroidobacteraceae bacterium | reverse complement strand
CTGATCTCGGTCACGCCGCGCACAATCATGGAGCGATCGTAATCCACGCGGGTCGCCGGTCGCCGGCCGCCGGTCGCTGCACGTTTGCCCGGGCCGGCCGCTCCGTCAGCACCCCGAGTGGTGAAAGGCTGCACGAGCCTCCTCTCGCGCGGCGTGTCAGCGCCGGGAGTGGTGAAACGCCACGCGAACAGGTCCTCGCGCAGGCTGTCAGCACTGCGAGGAATACCGGTAGGTCGGCACCGGCTCGGGGAGGGGTGGCGTGGAGGTCCGGCGGCGTTCCCGGCCCGCCCGGCGGCATCGGGGCATAATCGGGCGCACATGGCTGCCGAACCGATCTACCTCGACCACGCCGCCACCACCCCGGTGCGCGCCGAGGTCTTCCAGGCGATGCTGCCGTACTTCGTGCGCCACTGGGGCAACCCCTCGTCGCTGCACGGCGTCGGCCGCCGCGCGCGCCAGGGGCTCGACGAGGCGCGCGACAAGGTGGCGCGGGTCCTGGGCGCCCGCCCGCGGGAGATCGTCTTCACCTCAGGCGGGACCGAGTCCATCAACTTCGCGCTGAAGGGAGCGGCCTGGGCCGGATCGGGCCGCGGGCGGCACATCGTGACCACCGAGATCGAGCACAAGGCGGTCCTCCACGCCTGCCAGGCGCTCGAGCGCTTCGGCTTCGAGGTGACCTACCTACCGGTCGATCGGTACGGCCGCGTCAGCGCCGGGCAGGTGGCCGATGCGATCACCGAGCGGACGACGCTGGTGAGCATCGGCTACGCGAACAACGAGGTGGGGACGGTGCAGCCGATCGCGGAGATCGGCGCGGTGACGCGCGAGCGGCGCGTGCTCTTCCACACCGACGCGGTGCAGGCCGCCGCCCACCTGCCGCTGGAGGTGAACCCGCTGGGCGTCGACCTGCTCAGCCTGGGTGCGCACAAGCTCTACGGGCCGAAAGGGGTCGGGGCGCTCTTCATCCGGCAGGGCACCCAGCTGCTGGTCCAGCAGCACGGGGGGTCGCAGGAGCGGCAGCGGCGGGCGGGGACTGAGAACGTGCCGCTGAACGTCGGCCTGGGTCGGGCGCTGGAGCTGGTGCACGCCGACGCCGGGCAGCGCGCCGCAGAGGCGGCCCGCGAGGCCGCGCTCCGGGATCGGCTGATCGAGGGGATCGGGCAGCTGCCGGGGGTGACCCTGACGGGGCACCCCGCCGAGCGGCTGCCGAACAGCGCCAGCTTCGTGATCGACGGGGTGGAGGGCGGCGACCTGGTGGCCGCGCTGGACCTGGCCGGGATCGCCGCCAGCACCGGCAGCGCCTGCACCTCGGGCAGCGCCGAGCCGTCGCACGTGCTGCTGGCGATGGGAATCGACCCGGAGCTCGCGCACGGGTCGCTGCGGCTGACCGTGGGGCGCTCGACCAGCGTCGAGGAGGTGGAGCAGACGATCGGGGCGGTGAGCGACGCGGTCGAGCGGCTGCGCCGGGCGGGTCGGCCGAGCGCGGCCGCGGCATCGGCCTAGCCGTGGCGCGGATCGTGGCCGCCATGAGCGGCGGGGTGGACTCCTCGGTGGCGGCCGCGCTGCTGGCCCGGCGGGAGGCGGCCGAGGCGCCCGACGTGGTCGGGGTCTGGATGCGGACCCACCCCGCCGAGGGCGAGGGCTACGAGCACGTCCGCTCCTGCTGCTCCGCCGAGGCCGCCGATGACGCCCGCCGCGTGGCCCAGCTGCTGGGGATCCCGTTCTTCGTGCTCAACGTGGAGCGGCAGTTCGGTGAGCACGTGATCGACGCGTTCGCCGATGCCTACCTGGCCGGCACCACGCCCAACCCGTGCCAGTCGTGCAACCAGCACATCAAGTTCGACGAGCTCCAGCGGCGCGGCCTGGCCGCCTACGACGCTGACCAGGTGGCGACCGGCCACTACGCGCGCCTCGAGCACCGCGACGGCCGCTGGCGGCTGCTGAAGGCGGCCGATGCGAACAAGGACCAGACCTACTTCCTGTGGGTGCTCAGCCAGGAGCAGCTCGCCCGCTCGCGTTTTCCGCTCGGCGAGCTGACCAAGCCCGAGGTGCGGCGCATTGCCGCCGAGCTGGGGCTGCCGACCGCCGACAAGCCCGAGTCCCAGGAGCTCTGCTTCGTCCCGTTCGGCGACTACCGTAGGGTGCTGGCCGAGCGGCGTGGGTACGCGGGGGCGCCGGGGAGGATCGTGGACGGCGACGGCCGGCAGCTCGGCACCCACACCGGCTATGCGCACTACACGGTCGGGCAGCGGCACGGCCTGGGGCTGGCGCTCGGCGAGCCGGTGTACGTGACCGAGGTGCGGCCGCTCACCAACGAGGTGGTGGTGGGTCGCCGCCCGGACGTGGAGAGCGGCCACTTTTCGGCCGACGGCGCCCGCTTCGTGGCCGGTGAGCCCCCGGCGGAGCGTTTCGAGGCGGCGGTCCGCATCCGCCACCGCGCCGCCGAGGTGCCGTGCGAGGTGACCATGGTCGGGCGCGACCGGTTCGTGGTCGAGACCGATCAGCCGGTGTGGGCTCCGGCCCCGGGGCAGGCGGCGGTGCTCTACGACGGGCAGGAGTGCATCGGCGGAGGCAGGATCGCCCGCGCATGAGCCCGTGGTGGGTGATCGCTCCGCTGGCGGCGGGGATCAACCTGTTCGCGTTCATCGCCGTCCGGGGGCGCTGGGACCGGCTGCTGCCGGTGCTCGCCCTCGCAGCGGGGATCGGGGTCGCCGCCGGCGACGCGATCGGTGCGGCCACGGGCCTGGAGCTGCTGCGGATCGGCTCCTTCCACCTCCTGGCTGCCTCGGTCGGGGCGCAGCTGGCGATGCTGGGCGCGGTTCTGCTGGCGGCCCTGGTCCCGCGCGACGACGGCAGCCGCGACGACGGCGAGGGGCGCGCTGGGTAGAATCAGCAGACAGCAGCGGAAGGAGCCGGTATCGAATGAAGGATTCTGGGTTTGGGAGCTTCCTCGCCGGCGTGGTGATCGGCGGGATGGTCGGCGCGGCGATCGGCCTGCTGCTCGCCCCGGAGTCGGGCGACCGGCTCCGAGAGCAGGTCGGGGGCTACGTGGACGACAAGCGCCAGAAGCTCGGCGAGGCGATCAACGAGGGACGCGCGGCCGCGGAGCAGGCTCGCGCGGAGATGGTCGCCGCCGAGGACGAGGCCCCGTCGGAGGGTTCCGGCGGCTAGGAGAGCAGCGCGACCCGGGCGTGGAGGAGAGCCGGTGGTCGCCGGCTCTCGTCGTGACCGGGAGGCGATCGCAGCCAGGCAGATGAGATCCATCGGCGCCGCGGAGATCCGCGAGCGGTTCCAGCGCTTCTTCGAGGAACGGGGGCACACCCGCGTGCCGCCCGCGCGGCTGCTCGCGCGCGACGACCCGAGCCTGCTGTTCGTCAACTCGGGGATGGTGCAGTTCAAGCGGGTCCTGACCGGCGAGGAGAAGCGCGACTACACCCGCGCGGTCGACGCTCAGCCCGTGCTGCGGGTGGCGGGCAAGCACAACGACTTCGAGGAGGTGGGGCGGACGCCCCGCCACCAGACCCTGTTCGAGATGCTCGGCAACTGGAGCTTCGGCGACTACTTCAAGCGCGAGGCGATCGGCTGGGCCTGGGAGTTCCTGACCGGTGAGCTAGGCATCCCCCCCGAGCGTCTGGCCGCCACCGTCTACACCGACGACGAGGACGCGTACCGGATCTGGACCAGCGAGATCGGCGTGCCGCCGGAGCGGATGGCGCGCTGGGGCGACGTCGCCGCCGGGGACGAGAAGAACTTCTGGAGCATGGGCGAGACCGGCCCCTGCGGCCCCTGCTCCGAGATCCACTTCGACCGCGGCGAGCAGTTCTGGGAGGGCCCCGGCTGCATCCCGGACCACTCGGAGACCTGCCCCCGCTGGCTGGAGGTCTGGAACCTGGTCTTCATGCAGTTCGACCGCGCCGCCGATGGCAGCCTGACCCCGCTGCCGTTCCAGAGCGTCGACACCGGGATGGGCCTGGAGCGGATCGCGAGCGCCGTGCAGGAGGTCGACTCGAACTACCGGACTGACCTGTTCACGCCGATCATCGAGCGGCTGGCCGAGCTGATCGGCCACGACCCCGACACGGTGGAGGCGGAGCGCTTCAGCTACCAGGTGGTGGCCGACCACTCCCGGGCGATGACCTTCCTGCTGGCCGAGGGGGTGGAGCCGTCGAACGAGGGGTCCGGCTACGTCCTGCGCCGCATCATGCGCCGGGCCATGCGGCACGGCCGGCTGCTGGGGATCGAGAAGCCGTTCCTCCACGCCACCTGCGAGCGGGTGATCGAGATCATGGGCGGCGCCTACCCGTACCTGTCCGAGCGCCGCGACCAGGTGCTGTCGGCGGTGACCGGCGAGGAGGAGAAGTTCGCCCGCACCCTCGAGGCCGGCTCGGAGCGGCTGGCCGAGCTGATCGAGGCGGCCGCCGGCGAGCGCGGCACGATCGCCGGCGACGACGCGTTCCGCCTGCACGACACGTTCGGCTTCCCGATCGACCTGACCGTCGAGATCGCCGCCGAGCGGGGCGTGGGGGTCGACCGCGGCGGCTTCGAAACCGCCATGGCCGAGCAGCGCGAGCGGTCGCGCGGCGGGCGCGGCAGGACGTTCCGGCCGACGCCGGAGCTCGAGGGGCTGCGCAGCGAGTTCATCGGCTACCCCGACCAGACCGAGTCCGAAGGGCTGGAGGTGATCGGCGTCCGCCACGGCGAGCCTGCGGCAGTGATGCTCGACCGGACCCCGTTCTACGCCGAGGGCGGCGGGCAGATCGGCGACCGGGGCGAGCTCGTCGGGAGTTCGGGGCGGCTGGCGGTGGAGGACACCCAGGCCATCGGGACGGCGATCGTCCACGTCGGCGAACTGGAGGGCGAGCTGAAGGTCGGGGACCGCGTCAGCGCGCGCGTCGACGTCGAGCGGCGCTGGGCCGCGGCCCGCAACCACACCGCCACCCACCTGCTGCACCGTGCCCTGCGCGACGTGCTGGGCGAGCAGGCCAAGCAGGCCGGCTCGTGGGTCGGCCCCGAGGGGCTCCGCTTCGACTTCCCGGCCGACTCGGCCACGCCGCGAGACGCACTGCGCGAGGTGGAGCGGATCGTGAACCGCCAGGTCCGCCGCAACGCCCCGGTGAAGCCGGAGTGGATGTCGCTCGGCGACGCCCAGGCGCTGGGCGCGGACATGTTCTTCGGCGAGAAGTACGCGCCGGAGCGGGTGCGCGTGGTCCAGGTCGACGGCTACTCGAAGGAGCTGTGCGGCGGGACCCACGTGGCGGCCACGGGGCAGATCGGCGCGTTCCGGATCACCGGCGAGTCGAGCATCGGCGCCGGGCTGCGGCGAATCGAGGCGGTGACCGGCGAGGCGGCCGACGAGCTGGTGGCGACGCGCCTGGAGGCGCTCAGCGCGGCGGCGCGGCTGCTCGGCGAGCGCGAGGAGAACCTGCCGGCGCGCGTCGAGGCGCTGCTGGCCCGCCTGCGCGAGGCGGAGAAGGCCGCCAAGAGCGGCGGGGAACGCGGGCAGCGGCTCGACGCCCGGGCCGCTCTCGCCGGCGCCCAGCAGGCCGGCGAGGCGAAGGTGGTGGTCGGCTCCTACCCGCAGGCCGATGCCGCCGCGCTGCGCAGCCTGGTCGACGACCTGCGGTCGATGACCGGCCGCTTCGTGGCGGTGGCGTCCGCCGGGCGGGACGGCTCGCCGTCGCTGATCGTCGCCGCCAGCCGGGACCTCGCCTCGGAGGGGTTCGACGCGGCCGACATCGTCCGCCGGGTAGCCCCGCTCATCGGCGGCGGGGGAGGAGGCAGAGCCGACCTGGCGCAGGCCGGAGGCAGGGACGCCAGCCGGCTGGACGAGGCGCTGGCGGAGGCGACCGGCCTGGCGCTGGAGGCGCTGAAACGGATGGAGTCGAGCTGACCGCCCCGGTGGTGATGCCCGAGCTCGTCACCCGCCTCGCCGGGCGCGTCACGCACGCCGCACGCATCGCCCGCCTGGCGCGCATCCCAGGATTGGCGCGGAACGGCGCGCCGCAGGGCTTCGTGAGCCTCGACATCGGCACCGAGCTGGCCAAGGCGCTGGTGGTGGGGGTGGAGGCCGGGCCGGACGGCGAGCTGGGGGGCGTGGTGCGAGGCGTCGGGCGCCGGCGGCAGGGCCTGGCGCACATGCAGTCGGGGACGGTGAGCGACATCGAGGCGGTGGTCGCCAACTGCGCCGCCGCCCTCCACGAGGCCCGCGAGATGGCGGGGCTGCACGCGGCGAGCGCCGTGATCGGCATCGCCGGCGAGCTGGTGAAGGGCGCCACCAGCCGCATCGTGGTGCGGCGCGAGGAGGCGAGGCAGCCGATCGACGAGGCCGAGCTGGCCCAGATGGCCGCCCGCAGCCAGCAGGCGGCGCTGGCCGATGCCGAGGACCGGATCGCATGGGAGGCCGGCATCCCCCAGCTGGACGTGCGGCTGGTCCACGCCGCGATCGTGGAGGTCAAGATCGACGGCTATCCGGTCACCAACCCGATCGGCTTCACCGGCGCCCAGGTCGAGATGGCGGTGTACGACGCCTTCGCGCCGATGGTCCACCTCGGAGCCCTTCGCTCCGTGGCGGCTGCCCTCGACCTGGAGCTGCTGGGGGTGATCGCCGAGCCGTACGCCGTGGCCGGCTGCCTCGAGCCCGGCGAGCTGGGGGACGTGGGCGCCGTCTTCGTCGACGTGGGTGGCGGAACGACCGACGTGGCGCTGGTGCGACAGGGAGGCCTCGTCGGTACCAGGATGCTCGCCTTCGGCGGGCGGGCGTTCACGAGGGGCATCGCCGAGCGCTTCGGGCTGTCGTTCGCGCGCGCCGAGGCGCTGAAGCTGGCGGCGGCGCGCCGCCAGCCGCTGCCGGAGAAGGTCCGCCGCCGGGCCCTCGACGCCGCGCTGCGCGAGGACGCGGAGGTGTGGCGCGCCGGGGTGAGCCTGATGATCGACGATCTCGCCGGCGGGGAGCTGCTGCCCGGCCGGGTGCTGCTCTGCGGCGGCGGGGCGAACCTCCCCCAGGTCGTCGCTGCGCTGGAGGACGACGCCTGGTGGCGCGAGCTGCCGTTCGGACGGCGGCCCGACGTGCGGGCGCTGGACCCCGAGGCCGTGGCCGGCGTGCGTGACGGGACCGGTCTGCTGACCACCCGGCAGGAGGTGACCCCGCTGGCGCTGGCGCGCCAGGCGCTCCTGCTCGACGAGGGCGGCGGCGTGCTGGGACGGGCAGTGCGGAGCGCCGTCCGCAGCATGGAGCTGTAGCGATGGCCGAGCCGATCCGTCCCCCCGACCTCTCCGCCGGAGGAGCGGCCGAGGCGGTGGGCGAGCCGGGATCCGTGCCCCGAGGCTCGGTGTCAGTCGTCTACCTGGAGCCGGACGACGAGATCCCGGTCGTGGCGCGGCGGATTCGCGACGAGACGGCCGAGCGAGTCGTGCTGGTCGCGCCGCCTCGGGCGCGCGCCACCTCGGGCGGGGTCGCCATTCGGCTCCTCGCCCGGCTGGCGGCACAGGCCGGTCGACAGCTGGTGCTGGTGGGCGACGCCGGGGTGCGGGCGCGGGCCGCCGACGCCGGCGTCGAGAGCCATCCGTCGCTGGCCTCGGTGCCCGGGCTCGGCGACGCCAGCGCTAACGGACCGGCCCGGGAGGGTCGCGACGCTGCCTCGGGCCCGACGCCGACGGATGCTGCGGTCGCGGACGAGACGGCGCCGGTGCGGACCCGGATCAAGGTGGTGCGCGGCGTGGCCTCGTCGGACGCGCCGACGGCGCCGGTCGCGATCGCTCCGTTCCGCGCCGCTGCCGCGCAACCCGCGGCCGAGCAGCGTCCGCGGGAGCAGCGTCAGCGCGCCAGCGCCGCTCGTCGCCTCCCCGCGCCGCCGATGGCCGTGGTGGCGGTCGGGCTGGCCGGGCTGCTGCTGGCAGGTGCCGCCGGCGCCGCGGCGATCGTGCTGCCGTCGGCCCAGATCACCATCACCCCCCAGGCGCGGCCGGTCGGCCCGGTCGACTACCGGCTGGCGTTCCCCGCCACCGAGCAGGTCGCCAGCGGCAGCCTGACCGGCTCGGGGGTTCCGACCGGGGAGCGGATCGAGCTGGGCACCGCGGCCGGCAGCGTGGCCTTCTCGAACTGGAACACGGTGCCGGTCGAGGTGCCGGCCGGCACGCGGGTCCTAGCCGGCGACGTCGCGTTCGAGACGACCCACGCGGTGGTGGTCCCAGCCGGCCAGCTGAGCTTCACCGATCCACCCATCAGGCCCGGCCATCAGCTGGCCGAGGTGGTGGCCGTCGAGGCCGGCCCCGGCGGAAACGTCGCCACCGGCGAGATCGACACCGTGGAGAGCCAGCCGGCGCGGAACCGCCTGCGCGGCTTCGCCAACAACCAGGGACGGCTGGTCGCCAACCCGGAGCCGACCGCCGGCGGCTCGGAGACGTCGATCCCGGTGGTCACCGCCGATGACGTGGCCGCGGTGGAAGCCGATCTCCGGTCCGCCATCGCCCAGCAGGCGAGGGCGGAGCTCGGCGCCCACGCGGACCGGCTGTACGTGCCGCTCGCCGACGACGACCTGCGCGTCGAGATTTCCGGCGCCGACGAGCTGGTCGGGCGCGAGGGGCTGGAGCGGTTCGAGCTGACGGCCTCGTACGAGGTCAGCTACCGGTACGTCCCCCGCGAGACGGTCGAGCGCGAGGCGCACGAGCGGTTCGCCGCGGACCCCGAGGCTCTTCCGTCCGGCTACGAGGTGGTCGGCGACTCGGTGTCGGTCCGGCTCGGCGAGCGCCGCCTCGAGGACGGGTCGGTGGTGCTGGACGTCACGGTGAGCGCGCAGGCAGCGCCGCAGATCGACACCGAGCTGCTGCTGCCGCGCCTCGCCGGCACCACCCCCGAGCGGGCGCAGGCGCTGCTCGCCCCCTACGGCGACGCCCGCGTCAGCCTGTGGCCGGGCTGGGTGGAGACGGTCCCGACCCTCGACTGGCGGGTGAGCATCTCGCTGGCCCCCGTCCGCACCCTCGACCGTTGACCCGGATCGTGGCCCTCGACCACGGCAGCCGGCGCATCGGCGTCGCCGTCGCCGACGACCAGATCGGCATGCCGTTTGCCCGGCCAGCCATCCGGCGCCGAGGCGGCGCCGGGGACCTGGACGCGGTGCTGGCGCTGGTCTCAGCGGAGCAGGCCGAGCTGGTGGTGCTGGGGCTGCCTCTGAACGCCGACGGCGGCGAGGGGCCCCAGGCGGCCGCGGTGCGACGCTTCGGGGAGCAGCTGAGCGAGGCGGGACTGGAGGTCGCCTACGCCGACGAGCGGCTGACCAGCTGGCAGGCCGAGCGCGAGCTGGCCGAGCGGGGCCGTCGCGCCGACCGCGCCTCGGGTGAGCTGGACTCGCTCGCGGCCCGGCTCATCCTGCAAGAATATCTGGCCGCCCGGATCACTCCCACCACGACCGATCCCAGCCGCGAGGAGCCCGAATGACGAACCGGCACGAGCCGCCGTGGGTCGCAGAGGAGCGACGCAACGCCCGCATCCGCCAGCTGCGCGAGCAGCGCGAGGCGCCGCTGCGCCGCCGCCGGGCGTTCGAGCCGATCGTGATCCTCGCCTGGTTCCTGGGCGTGGCGGCGCTGGTCGGGATCCTCATCTACCTGGGCTTCCTGCTGCTCCTGTCGCCGCGCCTGATGGCGTGGATCGAGGACAACCCCGGCACGATCAGCCACGGCGTGGTCCGCGACTTCGTGGAGTGGTACGCGCCGGGGGCGTTAGCGGATGAGCCGGTCAGCGACAGCACCGAACGGATCAACTTCGTGGTCGATCCGGGCGACAGCGCCACCGAGATCGGCGAGAAGCTGGAGGCGGCCGGCCTGGTCCGCAGCCAGCTCGCCTTTCAGTACGCCGTGCAGCAGGCGGGCCGCGAGGGGACCCTGGCGTCGGGCAGCTACGACCTGTCGCCGAGCCTCCGGCCGAGCCAGATCGTGGGCGCTCTCCAGCAGGTGCAGCTCGAGGAGGTCCGGATCACCATCGGCGAGGGCTGGCGGCTGGAGGAGATCGTCGGCTACCTCGAGAGCCAGACCCTGACCATGGACCTCGAGGAGTTCGCGTCGCTGGTGCAGAATCCACCGGCCGACCTGGTCGCGCAGTACCCGTTTCTTCAGGACCTCCCACCGGGGCGCAGCCTGGAGGGCTACCTGTCGCCCAACACCTACGACGTCTACCTCAGCGCCACCGCCCGCGACATCGTCGAGGTGCTGCTCGACGGGACGGCCCAGGTGCTCACCCCCGAGGTGCTGGAGCAGATCGCCGCGCGGCAGATCGGCGGCCGCCAGATGACCGTCGACGACGTGGTCAAGATCGCCAGCATCGTGGAGCGCGAGGCGGTTCTCGACGAGGAACGCGGCCTGATCGCGGGCGTCTACACCAACCGCCTCAACCAGCCGCAGGGTGAGACGGCGGGCCTGCTGAACGCGGATCCCACCCTCCAGTACGGCCTCGCCACCGACACCCACCTGCGCAGCCCCGGCCCGGTGCCGTTCACGGAGTGGGACGAGGTGACCTGGTGGCCGATGCTCGAGGTGCGCGGCGCCGACGTCGTCTTCACCAACGCGCCCGAGGAGCTCGCGGGTTACCAGACCTACATCAACGCCGGCCTGCCACCGACGCCGATCGCCGCTCCCCGGCACGCCTCTCTTCAGGCGACCATCGCCCCCGATACGGAGGCCCGGTACCTCTACTTCGTGGCGGGCTGCCCGGACGGGGAGCGCGACGGCTCCCACTACTTCGCCACGACCAACGACGAGCACAACGCCAACGTGGCCCGGGCGCGCGAAGAGTGCGCGGAGGCATGAGCTCCACCCGCGAGCGACGCGTGGAGCGCCTGCGGCAGCAGACCCCCGACATCGACCTGCTCGTCGTCTCGTCGGCCGCCAACAAGGTCTACTACTCCGGCTTCGCCCTGAGCCCCGGGGAGCGGCACATCTTCGCCGGCACGCTGCTGATCGGCGACGGCGTTCGACGGATCCTGGTCGACTCCCGCTTCACCGAGCAGGCGGCGAGCGAGGCCGCCGGCTGGGAGGTGGTTCCCACCACCGGCGGCCCGGCCGACGCGCTGGCGCGGCAGCTCGGCTTGCTCGGCGCGCGGCGGGTCGGGATGGAGGCCTCGCTGGTGAGCCACGCCGACTGGCAGGCGCTGGCCGAGCGGTGCCCGGGAGTCGACTTCGTCGCGATCGACGACCAGCTGCGACTCCAGCGGGTGGTCAAGGAGCCGGCCGAGGTCGACGCCATCGCGGCCGCCTGCGCCATCGGCGATGCCTGCTTCGCCCACCTGGTCGAGACCTGCCGACCGCCGATGACCGAGCGCGAGGTGGCGTGGGAGATCGCCAGCTTCTTCCATGAGCGGGGGATGGAGCCGTCGTTCGAGTCCATCGTGCTGGTCGGCGCGCGCGCGTCGATGCCGCACGGCCAGCCGGGCGATGTGCCGCTGGAGCACGGCGCAGGCCTGCTGGTCGACTTCGGGTGCGCGGTGGATGGCTACTGCAGCGACATGACCCGCACCTTCTTCACCGGCCAGCCGAGCGACGAGGCGCGGCGGATGTACGCGGCGGTGCTCGAGGCCCAGGATCGGGCGATGGCGTGCCTGGAGGAGGGCGTGTCGGGCAGGGAGGTCCACGAGCTGGCGCGGGCGGTCATCTCCCAGGCGGGCTTCGAGCCGTTCGAGCACGGGCTGGGGCACGGCATCGGCCTCGACGTCCACGAGGCGCCGGGGCTGCGCGCGACGAGCCACGATACGCTCGAGAGCGGCATGGTCTTCAGCGTGGAGCCGGGCATCTACACCCCGGGCCGCATCGGCGTCCGGATCGAAGACCTCGTCCACCTGACCAGCCAGGGGCCGCGGCTGCTGACCCGGGCACCGCGGGAGCTGGTGGTCGTCTGACAGCGGGAGGCATCGGCGCAGCGTGATCAGCACCGGCGAACTCAAGAAGGGCGTGATCATCGAGCTGGACGGGGAGCTGATGAAGGTCCTGGACTGGTCGCACATCAAGATGGCCCGCGGATCCGCGCAGGTGCGCATGAAGCTCCAGAACCTGCGCAAGGGCGACATCGTGGAGCGCACCTTCCAGGCCGGGACGCGCTGGCCGCGAGCGCGCGTGGAGCAGCGCAAGGTGCAGTACCTGTACAGCGACGGCGACGCCTTCCACTTCATGGACAGCGAGACCTTCGACCAGTTCGCCATCCCGGCGTCGCAGCTGGGAGACGACGCCCGCTACCTGAAGGAGAACGCCGAGGTGATCGTCTCCTCCCACGAGGCCGAGGTGCTGGGGCTCGATCTGCCCGTGACCGTCGACCTGGCCGTGAGCGAGACGGAGCCGGGCTTCGCCGGCGACACGGCACAGGGGGCCAAGAAGCCGGCGACCCTCGAGACCGGCCTGGTGGTCCAGGTGCCGCTGTTCGTGAGCGAGGGCGACGTCATCCGGGTCGACACCCGCAGCGGCGAGTACGTGACGCGCGTGCAATGAGCCGATGAGCCCGATGAGCCGATGAGCGCCGAGCAGGGAACGATCTGGGGCGCCGCCCGGCCGCTGCCGCGCATCCTGCGCGTCACCGACCTGAACCGCCGCGTGCGCGCCCTGCTCGACGCCGACCAGACCCTGGCCGACGTGTGGGTCGAGGGCGAGGTCAGCTCACCCTCCTTTCCGCCCTCGGGGCACTGCTTCTTCACCCTCAAGGACGGCGGCAGCCAGCTCAGGGCGGTCCTGTTCCGCGAGGAGCTGGAGCGCTCCCCGGTGCGGCCACAGCACGGCACGACGGTGGTCTGCCACGGACGGGTCCGGGTCTACGAGCCGCAGGGCACCTACCAGCTGTACGTCGACTCGCTGACGCCGGCCGGCGCCGGCGACCTGCACGCGCAGTACGAGGCGTTGCGGGCACGACTGGCGGCCGAGGGCCTGTTCGACGCGCAGCGCAAGCGGCCCCTGCCGCGCTGGCCGCGGCGGCTGGGCGTGGTCACCTCGCCGGTGGGGGCGGTGTGGCGGGACATCGGCAACGTGCTGCGTCGCCGATACCCGCTGGTCGAGGTGGTGCTGGCTCCGGCGCAGGTGCAGGGCACGGCGGCGGCCGCCTCGGTCGTCCGCGCCCTGGGGCGCCTGTACGCCGATCCGTCGATCGACGTGGTGATCCTCGCCCGCGGCGGCGGCTCGCTCGAGGACCTGTGGCCGTTCAACGACGAGCGGCTGGTACGCGCCGTGGCCGCCGCCCCGATGCCGGTCGTGGTCGGGGTGGGTCACGAGACGGACGTCACCCTGGCCGACTTCGCGGCCGACGTCCGGGCGCCGACGCCGTCGGCGGCGGCGGAGCTGGCCGTTCCCGACGGCGGGCAGCTGCCGGCGATCCTCGGCCGGCTGCGGGACCGTGCCTCGGGGGCCCTGGCGGCGCGCCTCGAGGACCGGCGCCGGCTGCTGGCGAGCGAGGGCCGGACGCTGGCCGCTTGGGCCCCGGACATCGGTGCCGCTCGGCAGCGCGCCGCGGACCTGCTCGACCGCAGCGCCCGGGCGGTCGGGGGCCGCCTCGCCCACGACCGGCTGACGGTCGGTGGGCTGGGCGAGCGGCTGCGCGCCCTGTCGCCGGCGGCGACGCTCGAGCGCGGCTACGCGGTGGCGCGGCTCGCCGACGGTGCGATCGTGCGCGAGCCCGGCCAGGCCCCGGCCGGGAGCGGGCTGGAGGTGGTGCTGGCCCGCGGGCGTCTCGGGACACGGGTCGAGTCGGCGACGGAGGACGGAATGGAGGAACTGCTGCGATGAGCGAGCTGCTGCGATGAGCGAGCCTGCCGGCCCCGGCCGCACCGCCGCCCTCAGCGACGACGAGCTGGCGAAGCGGCCCTTCGACGAGCTGGTGGTGGAGCTCCAGCGGATCGTCCAGGCGCTGGAGGCGGGAAGCGTGGCGCTGGAGGAGTCGATCGCGCTGTACCGCGAGGGGCTGCGCCTGCACGCCGCCTGCGAGGCGCGCCTCCGCGACGCGGAGCTGAAGATCACCGAGCTCGGCCGCCGCGGCTCGGCCGCCGAAGGGAAGCAGCCCGCTGAAGGCTGACAGGCTCCGACTCCCACCGCCCGGCTCCGCACCCCGGCGGGAGTCGACCGCCGTCTGTCAGGCCCCCTCGTGCTGCACGAAGTCCTCTGAGAAGAGCTTCCTGCGCCTCACGCGCGCTACACGCCCCCGAGCTGGCCCTGACCGGCTGGCACGGCCGATGCGCGTGGGCCGGCCATGAGCGAACCGATCGGGCGACGGCGCTGGGCGATCGCCGAGGGCTACATCCCGAAGCAGAGCACCGGCCCCGAGCCGGACATGACGAGCCACGAGACCGCCTGCCTGCTGAACGTCTCCGACCGCGAGGCGAAGGTCAGCATCACCATCTTCTTCGCCGATCGCGAGCCCGCCGGCCCCTACCGGGTCACCGTCCCGGCCCGGCGCACCCTGCATCTGCGGTTCAACGAGCTAGGGGACCCGGAGCCGATCCCGCTCGGGACCGACTACGCGAGCCTGCTCGAGTCGAACGTCCCGATCGTGGTGCAGCACACGCGGCTCGACTCGCGCCAGGCGGAGAACGCCCTGCTGTCGACGATGGCCTTTCCCGGCGAGGCATGAGGCGGCGCGTTCCTATACTCGACGCCCTGGCCGACCGTGCAGCTTCACCCAGCGACCCGACCGCCACGCCGCGCATCCGTCCGGCGCGCCCCGCCGATGCCGGGGCCCTGGCGCCGCTCACCACCCAGCTCGGCTATCCGGTCGAGGAGGCCGAGCAGGCCGAGCGGCTGGCCGACCTGCTGGCCGACCCCGACGACCACGCGGTGCTGGTCGCCGTCGACGAGGCCGATCGGCCGATCGGCTGGACGCACGTGGAGCGCCAGCGGATCCTCGAGGCGTCGCGGAACGCGGTGCTGATGGGGCTGGTCGTGGACGAGGAGCATCGGTCGACCGGCGTCGGATCGGCGCTGCTGCGAGCGGGCGAGGAGCAGGCGCTCGGCTGGGGCTGCCGGACCATGGTCGTCCGCTCGCGGGTGAGCCGCGAGCGCGCGCACCGCTTCTATGCCCGGGAGGGCTATCGGCTCTGGAAGACCTCGCACGTCTTCGAGAAGCGCCTCGGCGAAGGCGACCGGTAACCCGCGCCGGGGCGGAGCCGTCCCAGGGAGGCCGTCTCGGCATCGTTCTATACTCGAACACCCTCACCGCCAAACCTGAGAGGCCGTGACCCTGCTCGACCACATCGCCGAACCCGGCGCCCTGAAGCACATGACCCACCCCCAGCTCGCCGAGCTGGCCGCCGAGCTGCGGATGAAGATGATCCGCACCGTGCACCAGACCGGCGGCCACCTCGCGTCGTCGCTCGGCGCGGTGGAGATCGCCATCGCCCTGCACCGGCTGCTCGACTCGCCACGCGACAGGCTGGTCTGGGACACGGGCCACCAGGCGTACGCCCACAAGCTGCTCACCGGACGCGCGGATCGCTTCGATACGCTGCGCCAGGTGGGCGGCGTGGGCGGCTTTCCCCGCCGCAGCGAGTCCGAGCACGACGTCTTCGACGGCGGACATGCCGGGACCGGCCTGAGCATCGGGGTCGGCCTGGCAGCGGCGCGCGACCTGCTGCCGCCGACGGACCCACGGCGCAGGCAGAAGATCGCGGTGGTGGTCGGGGACGCGGCGATCACCAGCGGGCTGACCCTCGAAGCATTGAACCACCTCGGCCACGTGAAGCACCCGCTGTTGATCGTGCTGAACGACAACGAGATGAGCATCAGCCCGTCCGTTGGCGGGCTGGCGACCCACCTGAACAAGCTGCGCCTCACGCCCGCCTACCAGGGGACGAAGGAGGCGACCAAGAGCCTGGTGGGACGCATCCCGGTCGTGGGACGTCCGATCTTCGACGTGCTGGGCTGGGCCAAGGACAGCTTCAAGCACTCATGGGCGCGGGTCCGCTTCTTCGAGGACATGGGCATCACCTACATCGGCGTCCTCGACGGGCACGACCTGCGCGAGCTGGAGGAGACCTTCGGCCGCGCCCTGGCCATCGGCGCCCCCGTGCTGGTCCACGTCAAGACGGTCAAGGGCCGCGGCTACGCGCCGGCGGAGGAGGACTCGGTCAGCTTCCATGGCGCCTCGCTGCCGCCGATCGACCTGTGCCTGGTCGATCCCACCGAGGAGCCGCTGCCGGCGGAGTCGGAGGGCAAGCGCAAGCCAAAGACCTACACACACACATTCGTCGAGGAGCTGGTCCGCCTGGCCGCAGACGACCCGCGCATCTGCGCCATCACCGCCGGGATGCCGACCGGGACCGGCCTCGCCAAGTTCCAGCAGCGGTTCGGCGATCGCTTCGTCGACGTGGGGATCGCGGAGCAGCACTCGCTGGCCATGGCCACCGGGCTGGCGCTGGCCGGGATGCGGCCGGTGGTCGCGCTCTACTCCACCTTCAGCCAGCGCGCCTACGACCAGCTGGTCCACGACGTCTGCCAGAACGACGCCCCGGTGCTGCTGGCGATCGACCGTGCCGGGCTGGTCGGGGAGGACGGGACCAGCCACCAGGGGATGTTCACGCTCCCCGCCCAGCGGTCGCTGCCGAACCTCGTGATCGGCTCGCCCAAGGACGAGCAGGAGCTGCGTGACATGGTGGTCACCGCGCTCGCACACCAGGGGCCGATCTCGATCCACTACCCGCGAGACCCCGGCGAGGACCTGCCGGACCGGGTCGGGGAGCGCCTGGAGATCGGCCGCGCCGAGGTGCTGCGCACCGGCGACGACCTGCTGCTGGTCGGCTTTGGGCCGATCGTCCAGCGGCTGCTCCGGGTCGCCGATGCCCTCGAGGCCGACGAGGGGCTGACCGCCACGGTGGTCAACGCCCGCTGGGCCAAGCCGCTCGACGAGGTGCTCCTGGCACGCCACGCGGTGGGCAAGCGGCTGGTGGTGACGGCCGAGGAGTCGGCCGCCATGGGCGGCTTCGGCGACGGGGTGCTGGACGCGCTGAACCGCGCCGACGTGCGCCAGCCGCTTCTGAAGGTCGCGCTGGCCGAGGGGTTCGTGCACCACGGCGCGGTCGAGGACCTGCGCCGCCAGCAGCGGATCGACGTGCCGGGGATCCTCGAGCAGGTGCGCGAGCAGCTCGCCGCGCTGGGA
>CAYXZN010000021.1:0-17147 GCA_964469325.1 uncultured Steroidobacteraceae bacterium | reverse complement strand
GTCCGCACGTCGATGTACGGGTAGCGGCTGTTGCGGAAGACGCGGAAGCGGCGGTCGATGTGCAGGTCGACGCTCGATGGCTGGACCGCCCCCGGGCTGAAGGGGTCGATGACGATCCGGCCGGCCTCGATCTGGGCCCGGATGTCGCGGTCAGAGAGGATCAATCGTCGCTGTCCTGTCGCAGATGGATGAGCCGGTCGACCTCGCGCTTCAGGGTGCCGAGGTCGTCGTACGCATGGTAGACGGATGCGAAGCGAATGTACGCCAGCTGGTCGATGTCGCGCAGCGCGTCGGTGGCTAGCTTGCCGATCTCCTTGCTGGTGATCTCCGAGTCGCCGCGCCGCCGCAGGCCGGCCTCGATGTCGTCGACCGCCTGCTCGACGGTGGCCACGGTCACCGGCCGCTTCTCGAGCGCCTTCATCAGGCCACCCAGCAGCTTGGCGCGCTCGAACTCCTCGCGGCGTCCGTCACGCTTGACGACGACCAGGCGCGCCCCCTCGGGGCGCTCGTAGGTGGTGAACCGGTGGGCGCACGCCTCGCACTCGCGCCGGCGGCGGATGGTGCTGCCCCCCTCGAGGTCGCGAGAGTCGATCACCCGGGTCCCCGCCTGCTCGCAGCGTGGACAGCGCATTCAGGCTCCTTCGTGCTCGGGAAGCTACAACTTGTGGTACCGCGGCCGACGATACCACAACATATGGCGTACCGCTACTCAGGCTCCCGTCGCAGCCTGGAGCTCACGTCGGCGCTGGCCGGCTTCCCCGGCTCCCACGCCAGCAGCCCCTCCGCCACCTCCCCCATCCGCATCCGAGCGTGGAGCATGTTCAGGTGCCCGCGCTTGTAGGTGTTCTGGACCTCCTCCTCGTCGAGGCGCCGATGCCGGAGGCGGGTCAGCATGCAGCCGCGCTCGACCGTGACGATCCCGCGCAGGGCGCGCTCGAGGTTCGCCTCGAACTCCATGTGCAGCCCGTGCAGCTCCTCGGGTGCTAGCATGTCGCGCATCTGCTCGGCGGCGGCGTCGAGCTCCGCCTCGCCCACGGTCAGCTTCTCGAGCACCTCGTCCGGCTCCATCTCGCGCCGCCGGAGCTGGTCGACCGCCTCGGACAGCTCGCCGAGCACCTTGTCGATCCTGCCGGTCCGCTCCGCGACGTCACGCCGGTACTGCTGGATCTCCCGCCCCGGTCCGAGCACGCCCCGGCCGCCGCGCAGCAGCCGGAAGCCGGGGAGGACGATGAGCGCCAGGGCGACCAGGCTCGGGACTCTCACGGGCAGCTCCTCCTCACCCGCCCTTGCGGCGGCGAATCTCCTCGGTCAGCTTGGGCACGATCTGGAACAGGTCGCCGACCACGAACAGGTCGGCGAACTCACCGATCGGCGCGTCGGGGTCGCGGTTGATGGCCACCACGTGTTCGGCGGTTTGCATCCCCACGCGGTGCTGGATGGCGCCGCTGATGCCGCAGCCAATGTAGAGCGACGGCTTCACCACCTTCCCAGTCTGACCGATCTGGAGCTGGTACGGAATCC
The DNA here is from genome assembly GCA_964469325.1 of uncultured Steroidobacteraceae bacterium. Classification (GTDB taxonomy): domain Bacteria; phylum Chloroflexota; class Limnocylindria; order QHBO01; family QHBO01; genus CAYXZN01. Next base: position 15,626 of record CAYXZN010000021.1, on the reverse strand, counting down.
ATCCCGCGTCCGCCGCGGCGCGGCTCGCTCCCACCGCTCCCCCCAGTGCCTTCGCCAGCTCGTGCAGCGGGGCGAATCCCTCCTCGCTGGCGACCCCGCGGCCGCCGGCCACGATCACCGTCGCCTCCTCGAGGTTGACCACTGCCTCTTCGGCCGGGTGCCGCTCGACGATCCGTACCTTCGCGAAGGCGCTCTCGTCAGCCGCGGGCGCCTCGACCACCTCGGCCTCGCCCGGGCCGGACTCGGCGGGCGTGAACGTGTTGGCGAGGACCAGCACCACCGCCGGTCCGGCGCCCTCGTCGACCGGCTCCGACTCGGTGATCACCGCGCCCTGGAGGGTCGCCATCTCCGCCCGCAGCCTGCCATCCGCGGTGCGGACCGCCCGCGCCGGGCCGAAGGCCGGCAGGTGCAGGCTTCCGACCAGGGCGGCGGCGAGGTCACGCCCATTTGGCGTGGCAGGCGCGAGGACCGCGAAGGGCTGCCCCTCCTGCACCGCCGCCACCGCCGGGCCGGCGAAGCCGATCGCCGGACGGTCGTCGTCGCCCAGCACGATGGCCCGGGAGGCGCCGAAGCGGCCCAGCCCCGCCGCACGGGCAGCGGCGCCGGGGCCGTAGGCCAGCCCGACCGCCGCGCCGCCGCCCTCGGCGGCCAGCGCGGCGGCGCCGGTCGCCAGCTCCTGGGCACCGCGGGTGGCGTGCCCATCGGCGAACTCGGCCAGGAAATAGAGGTCGCTGCCCATGTTCGCCCTCCTCAGACCAGCTTCCGCGCGGCCAGCCAGTCCGCGATCCGGGTCGCGGCCTCCTCGGCCGGGACGTTCTCGATCCGCTCGGTGGGCGGCTTGGCCTCCGGCGGTCGCGCGTCCACCACCCGCGTCAGGCGGCCGCCGCGCAGCTCGTCGGCCGACAGGCCCACGTCGGCCAGCGACCACTCCTCGAGCGGCTTGCGCTTGGCGCCCATGATCCCCTTCAGGCTCGCGTAGCGCGGCTCCCCGACCTGGTCGGTGACGGTCGCCACCACCGGCAGCGGCGCCTCGAGGATGTCGTAGCCGGCCGACGAGAGGCGTCGAATCCGCGCCGACCCGTCCTCGAGCATCAGCTCCGACCCGTACGACAGCAGCGGCAGGCCGCGCATCGCCGCCACCGCTCCGGGCACCAGCGACCCCCGGGCGTCGTCGGAGGCCATGCCCATCAGCGCCACGTCGGGCGCCAGGCGATCCAGTGCGGTGGCCAGCACCCGGGCGGTCGCCCACTCATCGGTCCCCTCGAGCGCGGGGTCGGTGACGAGGACCGCCTCGTCGCCCCCCATGGCCAGGGCGCGGCGCAGCGCCTCCGCGGCGTGTGGGGGTCCCATCGACAGGTAGGTCACCTGATCGACCTTGCCCGCCTCGGCCAGGCGCAGCGCCTGCTCGATGGCGTACTCGTCCAGCGGGTTGACCACGTTCTCGGTCGACGAGCGGTCGAGCCGGTAGTCATCGGTGTAGCGCTTCTCGGCGGTGGTGGCGGGGACCTGCTTGATGCTGACCACGATCTTCAATGACACGTACTCCTGCTCCGTCGGCTCAGCCGGATCGGCTCGCGGCGCCGGCCGCCTTGAGGATCTGCCGCGCGATGATGAGACGCTGGATCTGCTGCGTCCCCTCGTACAGCTGGGTGATCTTCGCGTCACGCATCATGCGTTCCACGGGGTACTCGGTGATGTACCCGTAGCCGCCGAGGATCTGGACCGCGTCGGTGGTGACCCGCATGGCGGTGTCGGCCGCCACCAGCTTGGCGCAGCTCGACCAGTACGGGTAGTCATCGGCCTTCGCATCGACTGCCGATGCGGCGGCGTAAGCCAGCTGCCGGGCGGCCTCGGTCTGGCTGGCCATGTCGGCCAGCATGAACTGGATTCCCTGGAAGTCGACGACCCGCTGCCCGAACTGCTCGCGGTCGGCCGCGAAGCCGATGGCGGCGTCGATCGCGCCCTGCGCGATGCCGATCGCCTGCGACGCGATGGAGAGGCGGCTGATGTCGAGCGTATTCATCGCGATCCTGAAGCCGTCGCCCTCCTCGCCCAGCCGATTGTCGGCGGGCACCCGCACGTCGTCGCAGTTGAGCTCGGCGGTGGGTGAGCCCCGGATCCCCATCTTGTGCTCAACCCGCGGAGCGGAGAAGCCGGCGGTCTGGGTCTCGACGATGAACGCGCTCATCCCCTTGCGCCCGCCGGCCTCGGGATCGGTCAGCGCGAAGACGGTCAGCAGGTCGGCCACCGAGCCGTGGGTGATGAAGCGCTTGCTGCCGTTCAGGACGTACTCGTCCCCGTCACGCCGGGCGCGCATCCGGTTGCTGGCCACGTCGCTGCCGGCCGCTGCCTCGGTGAGCGCGAACGCGACCAGCCACTCGCCGCTGGCCAGCTTCGGGAAGCAGCGCTCCTTCTGCTCGTCGCTGCCGGCCAGCACGATCGGCAGCGCGCCGAGCTTCTGCACGATGGGGATCAGCGACGTGGTGGCATCCGCCCTCGCGATCTCCTCGACCAGGATCGCCTGGCCGATCGCGTCCAGCGCGGTCCCGCCGTACCGCTCCTCGCACCACGTGCCCAGCAGGTCCTGCTTTGCCAGCAGCTCCTTGAGGTCCCACGGGAACTCGCCGCTCTGGTCGATCTCCGCCGCACGGGGCGCGATCCGCTCCTCGGCCAGCTCCCGCACCACGGCGCGCAGCTCCTCGTGGTCGCTGGTCAGGCGGTACGTCACGGCGGACACCTCGTCGCGTGCGGTGAGCGGTGCGGGACGGCAGCAAGGATAGCGAACGGCCCGGGCCACCGCCGCGTCGACGGCCGACACGTGCGCTCCTGCAGCGGCCCGATTCGCCATCCCCCTGGTCACATCGCCTCGCCGGACGAGCGGGACGGCAACCCGATGTCCCGGATCCCCATCCCACGAACACCGACGACCGGTCCCCTGTCAAATCGGCTCGTCAGGCGAGCTGCCGGCGAAGCCCGACCGCTCCGCTAGTGCGGGCCCTCGACCTCCACCTGGTCGCCGTTGACGCGCGCCTCGTATCGCACCTGGCGGGTGGTGGCCGGCCCGTGCACGACGGCCCCGTCGCGCAGCCGGAAGGTCGAGCCGTGCCACGGGCAGACGATCGCGTCGCCCTCGAGCGAGCCGCCGGCAAGCGACGACCCGAGGTGCGAGCAGCTGTCCCTCAGGGCGTGCACCACCTCCCCCCGCCGGACCAGCACGATCGCGGTGGCACCCAACGACGCTTTGGTCGGCACGCCCTCCGGCAGCTCGGCGACCGGCAGGATCGGCGTGAACTCCTTGGCCCGCCGCCCCTTCGAGTGGTCGTTGTAGTTGACCATGTAGCCGTACTTGAAGACGACGTGCCCGCCGATGTAGGCACCGACCGAGATCACCAGGTAGCCGACCAGCAGCAGCCAGAAGCCGACGTCGGGGTAGCCGGCCAGCCGCACGCCGATCGACGCGCCGAAGCCGCCGTTGCCGAGGAAGTTGATCACCCCGTGCAGGCCGGTCACGTTGCGCTGGTCGCCCTCGGCGGTGTCCTTGTAGTCGGTCAGGCCGGTCAGCACCGAGCCGACGCCGGCGAGGAACGCGAGCGCGAGCGTCCACAGCACCGCGTCCTCGAGCCCCTCCACGCCCAGCACGACCCGCAGCAGGTCGAGGAACAGCGCCGCGGTGGCCCCGCCGACCACCACGTCGACCAGCACCGCGTGCAGCGGGTGTCCGAGCCAGACCCCGTTGGCGAAGTCCTGCAGGTATCGGCCGGGGCGGCCCAGGACCCGGTAGAACCAGCTCACCGCGGCCGCGAGCGCGTCCCAGACGCCCCGCAGTGGCCGCGCGATCCGCTCCGTCATCTCTCCCATCCCCTCTCTCCTACGGCGGCGGCTACGCCTGCGTCACCTCAGCGGCGAACTCGCGGAACACCTCGACGTAGCGGTCGACGTCCTGCTCGCTGTGCTGGACCGACAGCGTCCACTGGTCGTCCGGCCCGGGCGGCAGCAGGACTCCTCGGTTGGCGAGGTAGAAGAAGCTGGCCGTCCACAGCTCGGTGTCGAGGCCGATGAAGTCCCGGTAGTTGGTCACCCGCTGCGGGGTGAACATCACGCACCCCTTGGGGCCGGCGTTGATCGCGTAGCCCGGCAGCCCGAACTCGCCGAGCACGCCCTGGCAGCCCGAGGTGAGCCGGTCAGCCAGCCGGTGGAGCTCGGGGTACACGTCCCGGGTCAGGATCTCGGTGAGCGTCACGAGCCCGGCGGCCATGCTGAGCGGGTTGCCGTTGAACGTCCCCAGGTGGGCGACGCGCGTGGCGCCGCCGGAGATGGTGGTGACCTCGATCCCGGTCCCCGGCCGGGTCTCTGACGCGGCCGGCGTTCCCGCCAGCGTCTCGATCGACCGCATCACCTCAGCCCGACCGGCAAAGGCGCCGATGGGCACTCCCCCGCCGATGCTCTTAGCCAGGCAGAGCAGGTCGGGATGGACCCCGAAGTGCTCGACCGCCCCGCCGTAGGCGAGGACCACTCCGGTCTTCACCTCGTCGAAGATGAGGACCGCGCCGTGGGCGGTGGCGAGCTCCCGCACCCGCTCCAGGTAGCCCGGCAGCGGCGGCACGACGCCGATGTTGAACTGGACCGGCTCGATGATGATCGCCGCCACCTGGTCGCGGTGAGCGTCGAGGATCGCCTCCAGCGCCGCCGGGTCGTTGTACGGGGCGATCACCGTCTCGGCGATCCGGCTGCGCGGGATGCCGGCGCTGGCGGGAACCGTGTTCGGGCTCATCGGCTCGCCCATCGCGTCGCGGGCGGGCTGGATGCTGACCAGCACGTCGTCGTGGTGGCCGTGGTAGCCGCCCTCGAACTTCACGATCTTCTCGCGGCCGGTGTAGCCGCGCGCCACCCGGATCGCGTCCATGGTCGCCTCGGTGCCGGAGTTGCTGAAGCGCACCAGGTCCACCTTGAAGCGGCGCTTGATCTCCTCAGCCAGCGCCACGCCGTCCTCTACGGGGAACGTGTAGCAGGTCCCGTTGGCCACCCGGCGCGCGAGCGCCTCGGCGAAGGCGGGGTGGGAGTGGCCGGCCGCCAGGACCCCGAAGGCCATGTCGAAATCGATGTACTCGTTGCCATCGGCGTCGCTGATGCGTGAGCCGCGCGCATCGGTCATGAACAGCGGGTAGGGGTCGTACGACTGGAAGGAGCTGGCCACCCCCAGCGGCAGGGCCTCGCTCGCCCGGCGGTGGAGCTCGGCGCTGCGCGGCGTCCGCTGGCGGTAGCGCTCCTCCTCGGCCCGGGCCATGGCCGCCACCCGTTCGTGATCGAGCCGATGTGCGTGTGTCACGGACAACCCGCTGCCTCCTACCTCGTCCCCCACTGGTAGGACTCCTTGACGATGCGCAGCTCGACCAGCGTCTCGGTCGACCGGATCCCCTCGATCCGCCCCAGGCGGTCGGTGAGGACGCGCAGGAGGTGGTTCGAGTCCTCGCAGACCACCTCGCAGATCAGGTCGTAGCGCCCGGCGGTGATCACCAGGTAGGTCACCTCGTCCAGGGCGGCGATCCGCTCGGCGATCTCGTCGAGGCGGGCCGCATCCACCTTCAGGCCGATGAATGCCGGCTCCTGAAAGCCCATCGCCCGCGGGTCGGTCACGCCCACGATCTGGACCACACCGCGCTCGATAAGCCGCTCCGCTCGCTGACGGACGGTGGCCTCCGGAACGTCCAGCTCGCGCCCGATCCGTGCGAAGGGACGTCGCCCATCAGCCTGGAGGCACTTCACGATCGCCTTGTCCAGGTCGTCGAGCGCCGAGCGGCGTGACGGGGAGAGCTGGCGGATCACCATCGGCTTGCGGATCGTAGGCCTCTCCCCGGTGGCCGGTCAACTTTCCGCAAACCACGGCCCCCCGTCCCGCGGATTCCGCGGAGGGTTACTCGGCGGCCGGCTCTCCCGGCTGGTGCTGGCGCGGCCCAGGCGGAGCGGCCGCGGCGGCCGCCCACGCACCGGTCGCCTCGGCGAGCAGCTCCGCCACGTCCTTCACCTCCACGTCGGTCCGCCCCAGATCGGTGGTGCCGTCGCGCAGCATGATCAGGCAGAAGGGGCAGGCGGTGGCGATGGCATCGGCGCCGGCCTCGAGCGCCTGCTCGGTGCGCCGGTGGTTGATCCGCTGCCCCTCGCGCTCCTCCATCCACATCCGCGCCCCGCCGGCCCCGCAGCACATGCCGCGCTGGTGGTGGAGGTCCATCTCGACCGTCTGCTGTCCGGGCACCGCGTCGACCAGCCGGCGCGGCTCGTCGTACACACCGTTGTATCGGCCCAGGTAGCAGGCGTCGTGGAAGGCGACCTCGCGGTCGACCACCCCGAAGGTCGGTCGCAGCCGGCCCTCGGCCACCAGCCGGTCCAGCAGCTGGCTGTGGTGGACCACCTCGACCCCCGACAGGCCGAACTGCGGGTACTCGTTGGCGATGGTGTTGAAGCAGTGCGGGCAGCTGGCCACGATGGTCCGGATGCCGTGCTCGGCATGCGCGCTCGACAGGGTGGCCACGTTCTCTTCGGCCAGCATCTGGTACAGGTACTCATTGCCCGCCCGGCGCGCGGGGTCGCCGCTGCACGTCTCCCGCGGCCCCAGCACCGCGAACGGCGCGCCGGCCTGGCGCAGCAGCTGGACGGTGGCGCGCACCACCTTGCGGTTACGGTCGTCGAAGGCGCCGGCGCAGCCGATCCAGTACAGGATCCGCTCCTCGGCTTCGGTCTCGGTGCCCTCGGCCGCTTCACTGGGTCCGCCATCGCCCAGCACCGGTACCTCCAGCCCCTTGGCCCAGTCGAGTCGGGCGCTCTTCGGCTGTCCCCACGGGTTGCCGGCGGTCTCCATGTTCCGGAACGCCGCGTTCAGCTCCTTCGGGAACGATCCCTCCTCCAGGACCAGGTTGCGACGGATCTCGACGATCGTGTCGACGTGCTCGATCAGCACCGGGCAGCCCTCGACACACCACCCGCAGGTCACGCACTGCCAGACCGCCTCCTCGGGGATGGCGTGGTCGACCAGGGGCAGCGACAGCGCCTCGGCGCGCTCCCTGGCCAGCCCCAGCGCGTGCTCCGACGCCTCCGCTCCCCCGTTCGCTCCGCCCTTCGCAGCCTTCTGCGCCGATGCCGCCGCCACCAGCGCCGTCTCGGCTGCCACCATCTGGTCACGCAGCCCCTCCATCAGGTGCTTCGGGCTCAGGACCTTGCCGGTCATGCTGGCCGGGCAGAACTCCATGCATCGGCCGCACTCGGTGCAGGCCAGGCCGTCGAGCAGGTGGCGCCACGACAGGTCGGTGAGGGTCTTCGCCCCGAAGGTCGGCTCGCCGCCGTCGGGCGCCTCGGCCTCGAGATCCATCTTCCGCAGCGCCCCGCGCGGCTCCAGGTTGCGGAAGTAGACGTTCGGCTCGCTGGTGACGATGTGCAGGTGCTTGCTGTAGGGCAGGTAGGCGGCGAAGCCCAGCACCAGGAGAATGTGCGCCCAGGCGAAGGCTCCATAGCCGGTGCTGGCCGCCCCCGCGCCGATGCCCAGCGCCGACATGCCCGCCACCAGCGCGTTCGACAGGAACGCGAAGGGGCGGCTCGGGTCGTCTGGCTCGACCACGTAGCCGAAGGCGTCGCCCACCACCTCGCTGATCACGATGGCGCCGATGAGGCCCAGGATCACGAACGCGTCGCGCGTCAGGGCCAGCCGGGTGGGGCGCGCGAAGACCCGGCGCCACAGTGCGTACCCGATCCCCAGCAGCGCGGCGGCGATGATCAGGTTGGCCGCCGCCAGCACCATGCCCCACAGCAGGCCGCCGAACGGGAAGCCGATGACGGCCTCCACCAGCCCGTTGGTGAGGTAGTTGCCGGTGGTAGCCAGCAGGACGACGAAGGCCCAGAAGATGGCCAGGTGCATCAGTCCCGGTCCGGGGTCGCGCAGCATGCGCGGCTGCCCGAAGACGTGCACCAGGACCCCCTTGATGCGCTCCGGCGGGCGGTCGGATCGGTCGAGCGGCCGGCCGGAGCGGACCACCGCCCAGTGGAGCCGGGCGCGCCGCCAGAAGGCGAAGACCGCCACGGCGACGGGCACCACGATGAGCGGGTAGAACGGGATCGTCGCTTCCATCGGCGCTGTAGATGCTAGCGCCCGCTCCTCGCGGCTCGTGGCCGGGCACGACGAGAGCCGGCCTCGCGGGCCGGCCCTCGCTCGTCAGGGCGCTGGTTAGGGGAACGTCACCAGCCGCCCGTAGATGTTCTGGTCGAGCCCGCCTGCGTTCGGACAGGTGTCGGGGCCGAACGTCCCGTCCTCATTCATGTCCCGACACTGGAACACATCAAACTCGTCGTCGAACCCCTCGCGGGGGTCCTCCCCCTCGACCACGTCGCGGTTATCGGTCCACGTCATGTAGCCGACCAGTCCGTCGCTCCCGTCCGGAGCCAGCGAGATCCAGTTGTAGTCGCCGTGGAACGGGATGTCACGGTTGCCGAACATCTCGTACTGCGACTGGTGGGCCCGATCCGACACCTGGACAGAGGTCCAGCTGACGCCATCGGAGGAGGTGGCGAGGAAGGAGTCGACCACCTCGTCGCCGGTCGAGACGCCGTTGCCATCAGCGTCGTACATGTTGCCGAGCGGGAACTGGACAGACTTCTCTGGATCGTTGCGGTTGTCCTGCCAGACGATGGCAAGCTGGCCCTTCAGCGCGTCAATGTCCGGGAAGAACTGGTGGCCCGTCTCCATTAGCGTGCTGCCCGGATTGACAGCCACTGGTGGGCTCCAGCTCATCCCATTGTTCGTCGAGCGGATGACGTAGACGAGCGACTGACCCACCATGCCAGCGCCCGCGGACGAGTAGGAGGTGTCGCTCCGCTCGATGCTGTCGGGGTCGATAGCGTTGTAGGCAACGAAGATGCCCGGGATGCCGCCATCCTCTGGGGCGATCTGGTCGGCCGTCACGCGCGGCTCGAGGGGAACCCGGTGGAAGACGAAGTCGGCCGCGCACTGGAACGGGCCATCGCCGCAGTCGCGGAACGGATCCGCCGGAGCGTACGGGACGATGTCACGGATCTTCGTGGCCCGGCTGAAGCTGGCTCCGCCGTTGGTGGAGCGGACGAAGGCCAGGGCGTTGGATGCCACCGCGCTGCCGTCGTCGAAGGTCCGGAACGTGACGTACACGTCACCATCGTGCTCGACGGCGATGTCGCAGCCCTGGACGGATCCCACCGAGCCGTGTTCCGTGAGCGGGATCGGCCTGGAGAAGGTGTCTCCGCCGTCGGTGGAACGGCTGAAGAACAGCTTGTTCTGGCCGAAGCCGGTGAATCGCGTCCAGCAGACGTACACGTTGCCATCGTGCGCGCCGCCGGTGCGATCGACCTCAAGCAGCGGCTTGTCCTGGAAGATGCCCTGGAAGTTTCGGGACGGAGTGCCCACGCCCACGATCCGCGTGTGGCTGTAGTCGACTGGATATTCATCGACAGCGGGATTCCCGGGCTTCGCCTTATAGGTGGCGACGTAGACGCTGCCGTTGATGTCATCGACCCGGTTGAAGGCGATACCGCCGACGAAGAGGTTGCCGAGACGGTCGAACGCGGCGATCGGGTCGCCGGCGAAGGCCTGGTTGCCGAAGAGCGGCGACTGCTGGCCCTCCGCCGAGGTATCGAGCGGGTAGCCCGGGACGAACGAGTTGAACCAGGTCTGTCCGCCGTTGTTCGAGAATCCGAAGCCTTGCCAGCCCATGTTGAGGTCGGCCAGGCAGTAGTCGTTCCAACCGGTGACGATGGTGTTCGGGTACGTCGGGTCAATGACGGAATAGGGTTCGTTGGCCTGGCGGCGGTCACCACCCTCGGTCCCGTCGCCTCCGGTGTTGCAGCGCTCGATGGCGTCATCGGAGCCTCCGTCGTGACGGACCCAGACGATATTCTCCCCGGTCACCTGGTCGTCGCCCCGGGGCAGGGTGACCGCGCCTACGGGGGTCGCGGTCGCGACGATCAGGGCGAACGAGAAGCAGGCGCCCGCCAGCGCCCGAAGCCGGAGATGGCTACGCATAGATCCACGCCTCCTGAAGTGACGAGAACGATCTGAATCGGTCCTCGCTGGGGCCCGGCGGCACCCCCTCTCCTGAAGCGGCATGCGGCCCGGGTCGCACTTCGGCTGATCTTGACGGCTCTGCCACGCGGGGCAGCGTCGCGGCGGTGGGTTTGCGCTAGTGGAAGGTAGCACTCGAGCCAAGCGGAGACCAGCCCTCGCGGTCGGTGAGACGAGCGTCGCGTTGCGCCGCCGCACCGGCGCGGGGACGCGCGCTCAGCGGCGGTAGCTGCCGCTCCGGCCGCCCTCCTTCTCGAGCAGCGCAAGCTCCTCGATCACGATGTCGCGCTGGAGCGCCTTGGCCATGTCGTACAGGGTCAGCGCCGCCACCGCAGCCGCGGTGAGCGTCTCCATCTCGACGCCGGTTCGCGCGGTCGCCACCACCTCGGCGCGAATGCGCACCACGCCGGCCGCCTCGTCCGGCTCCAGCTCCACGCTGACGTGGTCCAGCGGGAGCGGGTGGCAGAGGGGGATGAGGTCCGGGGTGCGCTTGGCGGCGGCGATCCCCGCCACGCGGGCGACGACCAGCGCGTCGCCCTTGGGGCCGGCACCCGCGGCGAGTGCCGCGAGCGTCTCGGGCAGCATCCGAACCCGCGCCCCGGCGACGGCGCGGCGGCGCGTCACTGGCTTGTCGCCGACGTCCACCATCCGCGGGGCGCCCTCTGCATCGAGGTGGGTGGGGCGGTCGCTCACGCGACGTTCCCCAGCAGTATGGCCTCGTAGGCCTCGCCCGGCCGGGCTGCCTCCTCCCCCTCCGGGACGAGCAGCAGGGCGTTGGCAGCGGCCAGCGCGCGCAGCTGCGACGAGGCCTGGCCGCCGGCGGGTCGAGCAGCGTAGCCGCCCTCCTCCGCCGTGACCACCACCCGCAGGTAGGCGCGCCGATCCGGGTCCTTGCCGATCCGCTCCGTCGCCACCGCCCGGACCCGGAGCCGGCCGTCCCCGTCCAGGCCGAGTGAGGCGCGGATCAGCGGCCGGACGAACAGTTCGAAGGTGACCAGGGCGCTGACCGGGTTGCCCGGGAGGCCGATCACGGGCCGCCCCTCGATCTCGCCGAAGGCGAGTGGCTTGCCGGGCTGGACCCGGATCCGCCAGAAGTCGAGCTTGCCGAGCCGCTCCAAGGCAGTCCGGACGTGGTCGCGGTCGCCCACCGACACGCCTCCCGACACGACGACCAGCTCGGCTGCGGAGGCGGCCCGCTGCAGCTGCTCCTGGGTGGCGGCCGCGTCGTCGGGCACCCGTCCGAGCCGCATCGACTCGCCACCGGCCTCGGCCACCGCGGCGGCCAGCGCCCAGGAGTTGGCGTCGTAGATCTGTCCCTCTCGGAGGGGAGCGCCGGGGTCGACCAGCTCGTCGCCGGTCGACAGGATCGCCACCCGGGGTCGGCGGCGCACCTCCACCTCCCCCACGCCGAGCGAGGCGAGGACGCCGATGGCGATCGAGGTGAGCGGGGCGGCGGGCAGCACCACCTCCTCGCCGGCGTGCGTGTCGTGCCCCGCCGCGCGCAGGTTCTGGCCGGAGGCCGGGACCGAGTCGATGCGCACCAGGCCGTCGTCGACGATGGCCTGCTCGATGGGCACCACCGCGTCGGCCCCGGGCGGGATCGGCGCGCCGGTCATGATCCGCGCCACGCTGCCCGGCGGCAGCGGCCCCGGCATGGGCGCCCCGGCGGGCACGTCGAGCGACACCGGCAGCTCGGCCGGCAGCTCGTCGACGCGAACCGCGAACCCGTCCATGGCCGAGTTGGCGAACGGTGGCACGTCGATCGGGGCGAGCAGCGTGGCGCTGACCGGGACGCGGCCGACGGCCGCGTCGAGCCCGACTCGCTCCGGCTCGGTGAGTCGCGCGTGGGAGACGATGCGGGCCTGCGCCTCCTCGACGCTCAGCATCGGCGGCACCTAGACACCCAGGCGGAGGCGAGCCTCGACCCGCTGGAGGAGGCCGGTGCGGGTGACCATGCCGAGCACGTCGCGGCCCTCGGCGACCACCGGCAGCTGGCTCACGCCGCGGTCGCGGATGATCCGCAGCGCCTCCTGGGCGGTGTCGTCGGGTCCGATCACCACCAGGTCGGCCCAGCGGGTCATAATGTCGGTCACCCTCGCCGCCTCCCAGTGCGCCCGGGCCACCCGGTGGACGTCGCCCAGGGTGACCAGCCCGGCCAGCCCGCCGTCGTCGTGGCGGACCAGGAGGGCGCGTGCCGCGCGCAGGAAGTGGCCGGTGACCAGGTCCGCCACGCGCTCGTTCGGGCTCACCGCCGGCGGATCGACCTCCATCACGTCACGCACCGACAGGCCCCGCAGCGCCCGCTCCAGCCGGGACTGGAGGCCGGCGGTGTTGGCGGCCGACGCCAGGAACCAGCCGATCAGCCCCAGCCAGATGCCCCCCACGATCCCGTCGCGCTGGAGGAAGACGAAGGCCCCCAGGCCGATCACGCCGAAGCCCACGAAGCGGCCGACGACGGCCGCGGCCCTTGTGGCGTCCAGCCGATCGCCGCGCGCCTGCCAGAGCGCCGCGCGCAGCATCCGCCCGCCGTCCATGGGGAAGCCGGGCAGCAGGTTGAAGGCGCCCAGGGCGAGGTTGATGACCGCCGCCCAGCCGAGCAGCGCGTCCAGGTGGGGCTGGCCCACCGCGAGCTCGAGGCCGAAGAAGCTGGCGCCCAGCACCAGGCTGAGGGCGGGCCCGGCGGAGGCCACCAGCACCTCGTGGCGTGGCGAGGGCATCTCCCCGTCCAGCTGGGAGGCGCCGCCGAACACGAACAGGGTGATGCCGCGGACCGTGATCCCCATCCGACGCGCCACCAGCGCGTGCGCCAGCTCGTGGCTCAGCACCGACAGGCAGAAGACGAGGGTGATCCCGACCGCCACCGCCCAGTGCTCGCCGGCGGACCACGCCGGGTAGAAGCCGGGCAGCGCTCCCAGCGCCAGGGTGACGGTGACCAGCAGCGCGATCAGGAACCAGCTGCCGTGCAGGCCGACCTCGACCCCGAACCAGCGACCGAGCTTCAGGGTGCCGCCCACCCGATGGAGTGTAGCCGACGCCAGCCGAGCCACCCGATGGCGGCCGCGGTCAGGATGATCAGCGTGCCCGACAGGAGCGCGGCGTCGAACCAGAAGGGCTGCGGGAAGAGGCCGATGAGCTGCGACTCCGGCCCGAACAGCCACGTCCCGGGTGGGAAGAACAGGTCGTGGAAGGCGGTGAAGGCGACCGAGAAGGCGAGCGCGAAGGCGAGAGCCCCCAGCAGGGCCAGCCCACCCACCACGCCGCTCGCCACGAGCAGCACCAGGCCCTGGCGGCGAGGCTCGTGGCGCAACGCCAGTCCGCCCAGCACCGCAACCGCCAGGGCGAGCAGCTCGACCCCGACCAGAGTGCGCACCAGCGCCCCGACGTCGTGCATGTGGCTCCGCTCGCGGGCGTCGAGGACCGGTTCGCCGCCCAGCTCGGCATCGAACGCACCATCGACGAACAGGTCTGCCAGCAGCCGGGCGGTGACCTGGTCGACCTCCGCCTCGTTGGCGCCGATGCGGTGCGGCACCTGGTGGCGGTCCTGGAGCGCGCCGACCACCGGTGGCGCGAAGAGGAGCAGCGGCCCGGTGAGCACCATCGCCAGGGCAACCGCGACACCGAAGGCGATCGCGACGGGCATCGGTGCTCGGCGCATCAGCCGGGCCTCGCGAGGACCTGCGTCAGACGACGCGGGTCGCGGTTCGTCCGGCGCCGACGGTCAGCGACAGCAGGAACCCCACGATGGCGACCACGATCGCGCCCAGCAGGGCAGCCCAGAAATCGGCGACCTCGAAGCCAAGCTGGAGCTGGTCGCTGACGGCGCTGGTGAGGAGCAGCATGCCAGCGTTGATGATGAGCAGGAAGAGGCCGAGCGTCAGCATCGTGATCGGGAAGGTGAGGATCCGCAGGATCGGCCGCAGGTAGGTGTTGAGCAGGCTGAACGCGACGGCCACCAGGATCAGCTTCCACCACTCGCCGGTGAAGGTGATGCCGGGCACGATCAGCGTCGCCACCCACAGGGCCGCGGCGTTGACCAGGATCTGGATGAGCCGATCCACGGCGTAAGGGTAGCGCCTGGCGGCTAGGCGGGCAGCATCCGGCCGCGCACCCACGCCGCGCGCACCATCTCCGGGTGCGAGCGGAAGATGAGCCGGCTCATCAGCTCCCGGGGATCGGTCGGGACGCTGCCGGGGATCGGCGCAGTCGGGGCGGGGTCAACCAGGATCATGTCCGCCTCCTTGCCCTCCTCCAGGCTGCCGATCTCATCCCCCATGCCGAGCGCCCGGGCCCCTTCCAGCGATCCCAGCCGCAGCCAGTCGAGCGGGTCCAGCACGTCGCTGCGCGGACCCGGGCCGTCCATCAGCGCCAGCGCGTTGTGGGTGTAGGCGCCGGCGCGCATCACCGAGAAGAGCGACAGGTCCGGGCCGGCGGCGACGTCCGATCCCAGGCCGACCCTGATGTTCGCTCCACGGTACTGGGCCAGAGGCATCATGCCGGCGGCGAGGAACAGGTTCGAGGCCGGACAGTGGGCCACCGCCGCGCCGCTGGCGGCCAGGCGCGCCACGGCGTCGTCGGAGAGGTGGATGGCGTGCGCCAGGATGGCGTTCGGGGCGAGGCCACCGGCGCTCTGGTAGACGTCGAGGTAGTCCCGCGCCTCCGGGAAGAGCGACTTCACCTCCGCGATCTCGCCACGGTCCTCGGCGAGGTGCGTCTGCCAGTAGGCGCCCGTCTCGGTTGCCAGGCGCGCCGACTCGGCCAGCATCTCCGCCGAGCAGCTGACGGCGAAGCGCGGCGTGAAGGCGTACCGCAGCCGCCCCGCGTCCCGCCCGTGCCACGTGCGGCACAGCTCCGCCGACTGCCGCAGCGACACCGGGAGGATCTCCTGGGGCCGGATCTGCGGGTCGTAGGTGATGCGGTCCATCATCACCTTGCCGATGACGGCCCGGATCCCGTGCCGCTCCGCCGCGGCGAAGCAGGCGTCCAGGCTGTCGTGCCACAGCGCGCCGTAGGCGACGATGGTGGTGGTGCCGGCGCGTGCGAAGGCGCGGTACGCCTCCGGGGCCAGCCGCTCGGCCGTCTCGCGGTCGAAGGCACGCTCCAGGGGGAAGATGTAGCGCTCCAGCCACTCGAGCAGCCGCATCCCGGCACCCAGCCCCGCGTTGGGGAGCTGCGGCAGGTGGACGTGCAGGTCGACCAGCCCGGGCAGCGCCAGCATCCCGGTGCGGTCGACATAGCGCTCGAGCGGGGCGTCGGAGGGCCACGGCTCGAGCCGCTCCAGGCGACCGGCTGCGTCCACGCCGACGAGCGCGTCCGGCAGGTGGCGGGTCCCGCCGGCGGCGAGAGGGGTGAGGAGGCCGGTCCGCAGGATGAACGGGGGCCGCTCGGGGAGCGGATCGGCTCGGCTCACCCGCGCATATTAGGACTGGGTCCGGGTGTGATCGGCGGGCCCAAGCCGGCGCTCGACGGCTATCGGCGGCTAGTACAGGCCGTCTCCGCCGTTGCCGCCGCCCCCGTCGTTCTGGCAGGCGGCCAGGACCAGCATCGCGCACAGCGA